>JBAXMF010000248.1:0-4270 GCA_037134435.1 Methanomicrobiales archaeon
TATGCCACCCGGAAGAGTTTTCCAAAGCATTTGAACCCGTGGCGAAGGACACTGAGGCACCCTTCGTTGGGAGAGTCAAGGGCCTTGGCCAGCTCCTCGAGGAGGACCTGTTCGGTCCGGTCTTTCTGGAGGTTTGAGATGTAATCCCATTCTTTTGGCTGGGTTTCTTTGATGAACGGGATTAATACCGATGGATCGATGCATCGAACCGGATCGAATGCCTCTTTGTTTCCATTCTGATACCCGCCGTACTCGAGGAGATACCATTCGATGGCTTTTTCGAAGGCAATTTCGCGGTGGTCAACGGGCATTATGGAGCACCGCCGGTGATCATAGATGATGCTGCGGTTGTCATTAGACTAACGAGAACTTGCTTTGAAACATCGAATGTCACACCATCCAGGTTGCTGAATATTTCTTTGGCCTTAATCCAACGGCCTTCATTACGGCATGCATCAAGGAATTCATGGCCGGCCCAGGTCATTCTATCAATTCCATACCGTAATATTCCTGCATTGTCAGAACCAACCAGCGTTCCTTCAATCAGCTCCGCATCCTGAAGTAGCCGGATATGGTATATGATCTGCTCTCTGGAAAAAGGCTCAATTGTAAAATTCTCTATGCCTTCTTCCGGACTGTTTTCAACCGCAAAGAGAATTTTCCTGACCAAATCCATATCACGTTTCATACGGCTGCCTCCTGCCGGACATCGATTTTCCCGGTAACTGCTGATGAGATTAGGGCAGAGCGGTATTCATGGAGAAGATTTATGCTACATTCAATTTTGTTAATTCCGGAGTCTATTGTATGGCAACAATTATCGATATAATTTACAATCTTTTTTTGTTCATTTTGAGGAGGAAGGTTAATTATTAACTCTCTAATTGTTCCTTGGACAATATTTTTCATTGAATTGCTCGTTCCTGTTGCTTCTTGTTCCATTTGAAACCTGGATACATGTGAGGCAAAAAAATAAACGAGGAATTTAGATTCTAAAATTGTTGGAGTTGGGGTTATTCGGTATAATTTATCGCATAATAACAATCTTTCTCTCACATTTTCAACTATTGCGCAGCTGCCAAGTAATTCGACTGTATTGGCTCTACTCATTAAGATATCTCCTTTCTTAATTTCGTATTCAATGTATGGTTCCAAGGATACAGGAAGGGCTTTGTTTTCGTTTTCATTGAAGATTCCGCCATTTACACAACCTACTTTTAAAACACCCCATTCTTCCGATTCTGCGAGTCTTGTTTCACATTCGGGGGACCAACCTTGTTCAATTTTTTTAATCAAAAATTTTATTTTTATTTGATTCCACCCATCAGGCACCATCCCAATCCATCCCACCCCCGACTCCTTCATCTTCGCATCCGGGTCTAACCCCTTCGTCACCGCATGGCTGATAAGGGCGGCCCGCTTCTCTTCGAGGAGAGCAATGAGGCGCTCTTTCTTTTCGATAAGGGCATCGATGCGGGCGGTCTCGCTATCGAGGAAGGTGGCGATGGCGGTTTGTTCTTGGGACGAGGGTATAAGAGAGGGAAGGTTCCCTATGAAATCCCAGTTTGCTCTTGGCATTTTCGCCCCAAATGTAGAGGAATCGATTGTTTTGATAAAATCCCTTGATATGAAATAGTAGAAAAGAAATCTTTGATTGACTAACTTTGGATGAAGAACTAACAATTCACTGGTACAAACCCCTTCTGCATTTGTTTTGAATACTTTCGCTAAATAAGGCCTAAGTTTTCCTAAAAGCACATCTCCCGCTTTGAAATGATTTGATAATCCCTCCATTTCAACAGGGGCTTCGCTTGGAAGATATCGCCCAGTCCAGGATTCTATATTTTCAAGCCCAATATAGAGCAATCCCAAATTTGTTGCGTCAATCTTCTCATTTATAAGGTCCGCGGTGAATTTCAACCGTTTCGAACCCCACCCTTCCGGCACCTCTCCCAACCATTCCACACTGGAATCCTTGTATTTCGGGTATCGCTCCCACTTATGTTCTTTATGAAAATTTTGTTTATGTAGAGGTTCCGCCATACTTACTCTCAATTTGATTCTTCCACCGCATCACGAGCAATCGGTTTTCCCATTGCTTTTTCGATCCGATGGAGGATAGCCTCCTTCCTGGCATTGAAGAATGATTCAAAATTATCTTCTCGAAGGAGAGCGGGATCCGCATTATGTGTAGCTACAATCTCATCGAGCCGTTCCGGAGCGATCTTCAGTTGACGTTGAATCAGATCCAGATAGACACTCGGGGCATTACCCCCAATTTTCCTGTTTGTTCGGTAGGAGAGGGGTGCTTTGTTTACAATGCAATCGTAATTGATACCCGTATTATCAAACTTTTTTTTGCCGTTTTCCATACACCACTTCTCTGGGAAGATATGGTGAATGTCGACACCTTCATTCTTGTAAACGGTAAAATCGATGGGCTGGCCACTCATAAAATCAAGGCCGCCGTCCTTCATCATAAGGGCAAAGATTCCTTTATACGCCGCACTATTGCGTGTGTGAAGGGTGTAGAGTCGTGAAGGAGAAAAGTGTGCATCACTCACGGATGATGGCTCAGGTCCATCTTTCACCCATGCAAGGATTTCTGGCACATCTTTTGCGAAACGGGAATCGTTTGCACCACCATATAACTCCCCAAGCACACCGGACCAGAACCATTGGAATAGTTTCTGGCGAACGGGTTCGTTCTCGCAGACATCCCCCAGAAGGGTAACCACCGTTGCAAAAGGTATAATCTGAGTGCGATACGGCACATCCCTGGCAAAAAATATTTTCTGTAGTTCTAATAATTTCGCTGCTTTCTCAAACCCTGAAACTACTCGTGGGGCGTGTTTAACATAGTCAGCTTTCGTAAGTTTCAGGATATCTTTTCGTTTGCAGCTGATCCCGGGGGCATTTTCCGGGGATATTCCCGATTTGATCGCTTTCAGGTGCCGGTCTCTTGTTGCAAGTAAGGAGATTGCCTGAAGGAAATCCGTATTCTCGATCTTCTGCAATACGGGATAGGACTTCAGTGTCGTGTCTATTTTTTCCCAATCCTCGCGGAGATTGAAATCATCCGCAGCAAATGTTGCGGTAAGCAATTCAAAGACGTTTAAGGAAACCCCGCCGGTATTCACTTTCTCAAAAACAATACATACCGGCATTACGATCTCGGACCATGAAAATGTAGTAGTTCGTTCAACAGGACGGGTTATCCCGGTTGCAGCCACCTGCTATCCGCTGCTGGAGGGGAGCGGCAAGAATATCGGCGCTATTCTGACGCTCAAGGACATCACCTATATCCGCGAGTTGGAGGCCGCCGTGCGCCAGGCTGACCGGCTTTCGACGCTGGGCACTCTGGCTGCCGGACTGGCCCATGAAGTAAAGAACCCGCTCGGTGGTATCAAAGGTGCTGCCCAACTGCTGGAACGGGAATTTGAGCCGGACAGTGAAATGCTGGATTATACGCGGGTCATGATCCGCGAAACCGAACGCATAGATCATATCATCCGCGAACTTCTGGAACTGGCATCCCCCCGTGGACTCAGGCTGGCGCCCATCAATCTGCACAAGATTCTGGGTGACATACTGTTGCTGCAGGGACAGGCTGTGACGGGGCGTACAATCACGTTTACCAAGCATTTTGATCCCAGTATTCCCGAGATTATGGCCGATGAGGAGATGCTGACGCGTCTTTTTCTGAACCTGATCCGTAATGCCATCGATGCCATGGGTGATCACGGCAGCCTGGATGTCTCCAGTAGAGTGCTGGGCGATTTCCGGATGGCCCAGAACCAGCGTCAGCGTCGTTCGCGGATGGTGGCAATTGAGGTCAGTGATGACGGTCCCGGTATTCCCGCCCAGGAGCTGGAAAATATTTGGACCCCCTTCTACAGCACCAAAACGAGCGGCACCGGTTTGGGGTTGACCATCTGTCACAAAATAGTTGCGGAGCATCGCGGCATGATCAAGGTGGAATCTACCACCGGGCACGGCACTAAATTCACGGTACTTCTGCCGCTGATACAATAAAAGAGGTTTCTAATGCCATTGAACAGAATTCTGGTAGCCGACGATGAAGAGAGTATGCGTTGGGTGCTTTCAAAAGCCGGTTGTACGAAACCATTAAAGCGGTTATGGATTTCATCTCTAACTGAAGAGGCGATCAAAGAGGGATTTGATCATCTTCGGGAAGGGAAGGATTTCGACCTACTTTATGCCGCCGGCAGTGCCCGTGCCATCGGTGACTGGCTTTTGGGGATGAATG
>JBAXMF010000249.1:0-4266 GCA_037134435.1 Methanomicrobiales archaeon
ACCTGACCTGACCTGACCTGACCTGACCTGACCTGACCTGATATCCATGCGGGTGGAGGTTTTATTTTGTCCATAGTTACACCAGTATGGGTGCCTGGGGCGTAGCATTCTCAAATAATCATGTCACATTGTAACGGCGCATTCGGGGATGTATACATTATTCAGAGACACGATCAGACGCTGAAAACGCCACATAACATCCTACAGTGTACGTAATCCTGGAAAATGTTCATCCTTAAGTGCGCCAATAAATGATGAAATGATGTAAAAAGTAATATAACTATCCCGTGGTGCGTGAAGAGATGCTAGTATAGGCCGGGACCTCATAAAACCGTTCCATGAGATCGTATGGTAATAGTGGGTCCTCCACTAACTCATCACAACGCTTTTAAACGCTTTAAGTGTGAGTGTTTCCGGCTTTACATAATCGGATTCTTTGAGCAGGAGGAAGATTTTGTATCGGATTAACGCCTCATCAGATGTAAGATTGTGTCAAACAGCTTCCTGGTATTTTTTATATAGGGGGAATCCGGGGCAAGGCTATGCCATCAGTTTTCACCGCTTCAACACCATCCAGGTCGGTGTGTGATTCACAGCAGATCCCACCTGGGCCAGGCGACCATTAGGTCGCTAATGTTGGGTGACCATAGGAATTCCCGGACTCTACTTCGATGACGCTGATCTTCGGATGTACTTTGGAAAGGAAGGCTGAGCTGGATGATGTCGCGCTGCCATGGTGCCTGACCTTGAGGATGTCTGCCTGATGATTCGTTCCACTGTTGGCCTTTCGGGTTTCGACATCGGCATTGGCATCACCCACGAACAGGAAGGAAACACTTCCGTCGGTCATCTTCAGGATGATGGAGTTCTGTTTGATGTCATTCTAAAATTTGGAGGTTGGATTGAGGACTGATATGGTAAGGTCAGTGTCCAGGTTGATCGTGTCTCGTGGCGGGGTATTAAAATGAACAAGAACAATCTGGGAATTGGTAAATTCTGCGTTAAACAAGATCTTTTATGGGACCCGTTAAAAGGGTGAAAACCAAATATGGGCCTGAAATTGGTTGAGTTAAATGCTAAATAACCCAATTTAGCGTTATTTAGCATTTAACTCAAACGGAGCCAAATAAGGGCGATTTAAACGAACGAGAATGGATTTTACGGATCGGGGTGGGGTGCGGATACCGCGGTGGTGGTATCTTTTCGATAATTCGGGCGTAAAGTAGAGGGATTTGTTTGATTTTGGAGTTATCGTAGGTATACCAGGGGTAACTGCAGGTGTGGTTGGATGACTAGCCGGACCTGGAGATGCTGGATTCGTTTGCATTCACTGCGATTGGGTCGGGATCGGGTACCGGGTCCTTCAACTATGGTTCGAGAAGTCTGGCTGGGATTGGGGCGACTACTGAGATCGGTTATGTGAACTCGATCGGTAAAGACCTCATGGCCAACGGCCGGTTCAGCATCGGTGAGGACGTGCGGTGGACGTCATTCGCGAAGACGTTTGATGTGGTGGGGTAGGAGTGGGGGGATCTACTTTTTTTGGTTGTTGATCTCCTTTTGATTTCGTCAGCAACCAAAACAATGGAGGCACCGGCTTCCGCCTTGTGAAGCAGCCCTCGATAAATGGACAAAATTGATCGTGGCTGGCCCGTCTCGTCAATGAAAATGTTACCTGCAACCCGGACGCCACGGTGAGGAAAGCGAGACGGTCTCTTCCTGCGGCACGAATAACGGGACTTCCGGGATGCCAGTTATATTAACCGGTGTTGCACAGGTGACGATATCCGCAGTATTCTAGAGCAGGATAGCCCAACCGAAAAAAATAGCTCCAATAATGGCTGCGAGAGCGATGACGAATATGATCACGAGGGCCGTTCTGATGATCCCTTAACCCCCGCTCCCAATTCGTTGCATTAAATTACCATTGGTGGGGTTCTTTTATTATTGATTATGTGCGGGTGGTGTTTTCTATGTGCCCGAACAATCTCAAAATACTAGATCTCAAAGTCATTTAGGTCTTTTTTAATATCGTTTATTTTATCCATCGTTTCAAGAATTGAAGTAACGGTTCGGGGCACCTGAACAGTTACCCGTTGTTACATAGAATGATATACTACCATGTAAGATATGTCTTACTGATCTGATATGGATATCGGTATAACCCGCGTAAGTTCAAAGGGCCAGATTGTCATTCCCTCTTCCATGAGAGATAATCTTTCTGAAGGAGAGGAACTGCTCATAATCCGGGATGGTGAACGGTATATCATCAAACCTCTTGAGGAGCTGAAACCGTCACTTAAAGATGATATCCTCTTTGCCGAAAAAACTGAAGAGGCTTTTTCTGAATATCAGAAAGGATCTTTTAAACAAAAGGAGAAAGATGCCTTTCTTGATGAATTGGCATCATGGTGACGGTTGCCTATAGCACCCGCTTTGAAAGGTGCGTTCGGAAGATCCGGGATACTTCACAAAAAGAGCGTGTTAAAGCGCAGATCATTCGTATTGTCCAGGATCCGGAAATCGGAAAACCCATACGCTGGGGCCGTAAAAATTCGAGGGAGGTCTATGTACCGCCATATCGGCTCTCGTATTGCTATGATAAAAAAAATGATACACTCATATTTCTTGCATTCTACCATAAAGATGAACAGTAACCATTTACCACCGTAACCTGGCGTTTTCATTCCCTCCGTATCACTTGTTTTTCCGTAATGATTTTACAGCGTTGCCAGTCAGCAACAGCGCCCCCGACATCGGCTTCTACCAGGGACCTGATCAACAGGGTCGGATATCTGTTTGATGGTCCGGACATGAGCGGACCATTGCCCGGGGGCTGCTGCTTCCGGTGTGACGTGTGGGGTTATCTGGATCAGCCGGTTACCTGGGACAATAGCCCGTGTCAGGGAACTTAAGGTGGCAGATCTTTCGGTTAACACTTCTTTCATTCAGAGCCTATTGCACCGTCAAACATCAAATGTCGGGTAAAGGCGTGATAATTTTATCCGAGCATCTTCAGTGGTAAACTGCCAATTTATCGGAGCTTTTTTATTATTTCGGGCCTCTTCCCACGCTTTCACTTCTCTCCGGACAATATCGACACTCTCGATCCTCCTGTTTAGGCACTGTCTTGTGAGTACACTCAATTCTATCTCTGCCATATTTAACCAACTACCATGCTTTGGTGTGTACACAAATTCAAATCGATTCCATAGATTTTTAGCTATTTCCGGCAAATAAGTCTCATAGAGAGACCCTGGATTATGTGTATTCAGATTATCCATGACCAGGATTATTTTTTCTGCCTTATCATATTGGTCGGCAATATCCTGTAGAAATACCGCCCAATCCTGTTTGGTTCTTCGATTTGTAATCTTTACCATCCGTTTCCCGACAAGTGGTTCTGTTGCGATGAAAATGTTACACGTTCCACAACGGCGGTATTCGTAATCATGTCTGGCGGGGTGACCTGGTATACATGAGATAGGATTTCGAGTTTCAGCGATGAGTTGTTTTGGCGATTCATCCATGCAGATAACAGGGAACCGCGGATCAAAAGGTTGCTTATATACATCAAGAACCCGTTCCATCTGGGCAACAAAATTACAGTTTTGCCCCGGAGGTATTACCCAAGACAGCGTTTTCCATGGTTTGAGTTCGTTTTTTTAAAATCTGACGAATGGCTTCATGGGATATGGCGTCAATATACTGAAGTTCAACCACTTTATCAGCCAACAAACGCAATGACCACCGGGAAAAACCTTCGGGGGGATCACTGCAACTTAAAGCAATCAGTCGTGCTTCGAAATCACCGTCAGTTTTTTTGACATAAGTCCTATCAGGTTTTTTCCCCGTTAGTGCTTCATCGAAACTTTCAAGGACAAATCTCTTCTTTACCCGGTCAATCTTTCGCATACTGATGGGAAGAACACGTGTCAACTCTTCGTTCGTTGAACGAGTTGTTTGAAACTCGCCTTCATCACACCCAAGGAGAATGAGGGCGTTCAAAACTTTATGAGATGAGTGTTTGCCTTTTGAAATTATGCTCAAAAGGATGTCACGTTCTTCGCGGGTTAGGGTTACACTATACCGTCTCATTAGTGAGAATATATATCGCTCAAAACATATTATTATTGCGACAAATTATAGTTGACATGACACTAGGTGTTTTTCGACAATGATCTTGAATGGTTTCATAGGTTCCTCCTGAATATTCATAAGAAGGTAGGAATATAAGGTCATTGTGTTTGCAAGAGTATAAGTCCT
>JBAXMF010000250.1:0-4262 GCA_037134435.1 Methanomicrobiales archaeon
ATCATAATCTCTCCTGACCAGGGCTGGTAAAGACCTGCGGTGAGTCGTGCAATAGTACTTTTTCCACAACCGGATGGGCCGACCAGGGCAACCTGTTCTCCCGGTTTCACGCTGAGGTTCAGATCAGCAAATATCGGGGGATCAAAGGAACTGTATCCAAAGGTAAGATGAACCAGGTCAAGATATCCGTGTAATTTGGTCTGATGACCCCCGGTTGAAAAATCTTTTCCGTCAGTCTGTACATCCCACATGCCATGATCGGGCACATTTTTTTCAACATCCTGTATTCTCTGGATGTCTCCTGCAAGGCTTTGTATCTCTCCTCCTAATCCGACAAGACGCTGGACCGGCATGAGAAAATTGAGTAACATGGCCTGATAGGCAAATAAGTACCCGATACTCATACTTCCTGAAAGGATCATGACACTGCCAAGGGAGAACGCGGCAGTTATACCAAATTGTGTGATGAATGGTGAGAAGACTGCAAGAACCGTAGTGGAATAACTCATCGTCCGGTCAGAGTTCAGGTACCGGGCATGATAACCTGCCCATTTTTCAAAGAAATCCCCTTCCCTTCCGCTAGCTTTAATTGATTCGATGGCCTGTAAGCCTGATACTGCCACACCGGAAAGTTTCCCCTGGTCCATAAGGAGTTTTGTGCTGGAGTCCTTTCTCCACCTGGATAACCGGAGTAAAAAGACCAGGTTTATTAAGGCAACCGTGACCGCGATAAGGGTGAGGGGGACGCTGTACCAGAAAAGAATGGCAAGATACACCGTTGAGATAATGAGATCCAGGATGGCAAATGCTACTTTATTACTGATGATAAAGGCAATCTGATCGTTCAGACGGACCCGTGATGCGATCTCTCCGATATATCGTTGATCGAAGAAGGTAAGTGGAAGAAAGAGAATTTTATGAAAAAATGTCGTTGAGAGCCGGAATGAAAGGTGCGTATTCCACCTTGCAATACATGACTCCCTCAGCCAGATGACGAGAAATTGAATGATAAGAAAAAAAAGCATGAATGCCAGTAAAGGGACCAGCCATTCTTCCTGTGATCCGAGGAGTATTGAATCAATGAATATCTGGGTTGCAGCAGGAAATACAATCCCCGGAATTAGCATTGCAACCCCTGCAAGTACCAGAAACAGTATTGACGATCCTTCAGGTTTTAATTTCGGAATTAATGCATGCATTACAGATGGGGGAGATCCGCCAGGCGAAAATGAAGGACCCGGGGTGATGAGGAGAACGATCCCGGTAAAAGAGGTGTTCAGTTCATCCAGGGAAATACGGCGACGACCGCTGGCAGGATCATTCAGGAACACTCCTTTCGGAGAGATTCCTTCAAGAACGACAAAATGATTAAAATTCCAATGTAGGATCACCGGCATTGTCAGGTCTTTCAGATCAGCAGGTTCTAATTTAAGGGCCTGGGTTTCCATTCCATATCCGCGGGCTGCTTTTAACAGGTTCAGAGCACGACTTCCATCACGTGAGATACCACAATCGGCCCTGATCCGTTCAAGAGGGAGGTATAATGAATAGTACCCAAGGACAATGGCAAGTGCTGCAGCTCCGCACTCAACTGCCTCCATCTGTAAAATGACGGGGGTTTTTACCGGTCTGTCTGCACCATGCATCTTATGGAACAATAGAATTCATCCAGGGAAAGATAAGTGTTTCAGGTTTTATACTTCGGATGGTTATTTTGCCAGAACATGGCGTTCCATCCTCGATCTTCGGGGGATAATTCACGGAATCAGACCAGTCATATTCCTCCGGGTTATCCGGATCATGATTGAGGGTAACATATACAACGAATGGGTCCGGTCCGATTCTTTTTACAAAATATGCCGGAAGATCATCATGATGAAGAATTTCAGACATATTATTCTGACTGACCGGCCAGGAAGATACTCCGGTAACGATACCGGATACTGAAGCATATTCTTCCTGTTCCAGGGTAACCGGAGAGACCTGGACCTCCATTCCAGGCTTTACCAACTTTCCATCTTCGATTGGGACAAAAAGAATAGACACGGTATCTGAAGAATTCTGAACAATTATTCCTTCACCATAAACTTTCACCGCAAGTGTCCCACTGAAAAACCAGAATACGATGACGATAAGCAGAATTAAAATTCCGGCAAGGCCAATCCATGATCGAATACCCGGCTGTCGGATAAGCTGATCTGTCTGGTCTGGACGAGAATAGGTATCCAGGGCTTCTTTTCGAAACAACGATTCACGATTCTTATCCATACCAGGTAAAAATCACCCCAAGACGCATCTGATTCACTGGATTTCTCATCTGTTCATCCTTTAATCTTTGCTGTATCCGGTTGATCTCGCGGATACTTTCCGTATCTTCAGCCTCTTTTTTCTTCATCAGATGGATAAATGGGTTTTTATCCACCCAGTCATAAAAAACACGTTCTGCAAGCTCTTTTCCATAAAAGAGGGATGCCAGGTTCTCGCACTCATCACGGGTCATCTCCTTGTTTACCGGTAAAAAAATCAGGGAGAGGCATGAGTAATATGAGAAATCAGATTTTTGAACGCTCTTTTTGAGCAGATCGATGAAGGGCAAAACGGTGGCATTTCTCCCAAGGCTGAGTAAGGTTGCGATGATCAGTTCGATATTGGATATGCCAGGAATTACCGGATCAAAATCATGTATGGCTAACCGGTGGATCAGGGCTTTCAAGAGAATATTCAGGTTATCGGCTCTGAATTCAGGGAGGGAATGCACAATGGATGCCATCGTTCGTTCGCTTGCCAGTCGGTCAAATCGGGTACGATCCATCGGAGCATGGCTGATGCCGGGAACAACGACCCGGTATGCCGGGATACCAAGATACGAGAGATCCCGTATATAGATATCACCCCCTAACTCCAGGAGCAATTCAGTAACACAGATGAGATTCTCATCATTTGTGTAATTGCTGCGATCCGGCCAGTTTTCAAACTTCCAGTCCGGATCTCCGGTAAAACACCGGGGATGAAAAACGCCTCTCCGGGTAGTCGTCTGTACCTGAAAATTATCAGGGTTCTGGCTTTTCGGGGGAAGATCCTTAAAGATAGAGACCAGGTAATGATCCTTGTCTGATGCGTTGCCAGGATCAAATCCCTGAAGCAGTTCGGTAAGGGTGCGTTCAACTGCTACCGGAAAATCCGGATGAGACCCGAAGGTGCAGTGATATCTCTGGTCTCTGGTATCAATAAGGACTGACATAATGACCGGGATTCCTTTTCCCAGAGAACAATCTTTTAATACTACGGTGAAATCTCCTTTTTCTTCAATTTCCAAAATAAGGCGAATTAATTCAGGATATGCGGATAGTGCATTGCGTGGAATGGTAGGTGGCGCAAGAGCATGGTCCATGATCATCCATTCTGCATACCGTTCCAGAATTTCAGCCATCCCCTGGACAAGTGCCTCTTTCTCCGTATTTCCTGCACACAAACCGTTTGACCCATGGGTGTGGCTGACTATCCGTTCAGGAAGCGAAACGATCGATCTTTCTCTGACGCTATAGAACGGGAGACACAGGAGTTTATCCGGGATAAGAGAGAACTGTTCCATCCATTTCTTCAGCACAATCAGTTTTTTTGTATCTGATGGGTATTTGCCATCCCGGTCCGGCCCGGTATCCGAATGATGAATGATCGAGTCCAGCAGGTTCTGAAGGGATTCATCCTGTGCTCCTTTCCAATAATCAATGGTAACCTGATCGACCAATCGATCATTCCTGTCATGTACTTCTTCAGGAACAGACCAGATCTCATCCGGAGCAAGATAAAATCCTCCATATTTCCAGGTCTCCTTTGTAAACCTGTCTTTGGGAAGATACATCCCTCCCTGAATTCTCTCCAGGCATTCACCATAGGCGGAAGCAAGGGTAAATGCAGGGGTGGTTCCTTTTCCATTGACTCCGTTTTTACTATTGGTATCCACAATTCTTACTGAGTAACTGCCACTGGTTGTACAGAGCCAATTTTCTGTGTAGAGGATTTTTAAGTTGAAGAGAATAGTTCTTATACTATGTATTGTAGTGAGAGGATCGGAATCTTTATGCTTTTTATAATTATCAGTCATTCTATGTGAAATTCTATCGATTTCTGATTTATTAAATCTATCATTTATCTGGTTGCATACCATTATATGGTGAAAAAAGAATTACCCAGTATGACAACCGAGAGTGCGAGACTATTTTTGAAAAAAATTCAGGCCAACAAGGATTTTGCCGCATTAT
>JBAXMF010000251.1:0-4243 GCA_037134435.1 Methanomicrobiales archaeon
GAATCATGAAAAATCGCGATGGCTTTTTATGTGGAAATCCTAATTGGATGGGCTCATAAAGAGCAGGGGCACCGCATTGAAAAACGGAAGGAAAAAAGCCATCTGAATAAATTAACGCCAGAATATTTACTTTTTCCTGGCCACCCGGTTGATCATTCTGGACAAAAAAGAATTCTGGGTACACCCGGTGGAAGCTCTCTGCCGTTAGGTCATTCCAGTGGGACCAGTTCGTATTCTGATGACCCGAGACCGATCTCCTCCCCATACCTGATCTGCCGGTACGCATCGGTATTTTCCCGAAGACCTTTGAATTTATCAGCACCCTTGCGATGATTGTGCAGAAGCATTGACCCGGGATTTCCCTGCTGACCGTTGACAAGGTCGAAACTTGCAGCATCGATCGCTACCGGATCTCTTGACGCAAGGATCCCAATATCTGGGACAACCGGGGCATCACTCCAGGGGACACAATCACAATCCGGGGTAATATGGGTCAGGAAATTCATATAACCCGTACGCGATTTCTTGCCCTGCACGGCCCCAACAGCATACTCGACAATGCGCTCGATAAACGGCGCGATCTCAGTCTCCCAGTCGATATCAATTGCCCGTTCAGGACAGATCGTCATACATTCGAAGCACCCGATACACTTTGACGTTTCAATGAACGATTTCTCATTGCGGACCATGATTGCAGTTTCCGGGCAGATCTGCACACATTTACCGCATCCACTACAGGCCACTTCGATAATAAGCGGCCTGGCCCCGTGCTGGGCCTGTTTTCCAAACGTCGAGGCACAACCCATACCCAGGTTTTTTATTGCCCCCCCAAATCCCGCAACCTCATGACCTTTGAAATGAGACAGGACGATCATGCTCTCCGCTGCAACAATATCTCCCGAAATTATTACATTTTTGAAGTGCTTTTTATGTATCGCAACAGTTTTTGTGTTACCGCCGGAAAGCCCGTCTGCAATAATAACCGGGGCACCGACGACAGAATAGTCAAACCCGTGGAGGACCGCAGTTTCAATGTGGTCTACGGCGTTTTTCCGGCTCCCAAGGTACAGGGTATTTGAATCCGTGACAAAGGGTTTTCCCCCATGAGCCCTGACCTTATCGACAACCTGGCGGACGAAGACCGGGTTGATATACGAATCATTCCCGAGTTCACCAAAATGTAACTTTATTGCAGTCAACCCGTCTTTACGTACCGTCTCCCCGAGCCCGGCCGATTCGAACAGGCGGTTGATCTTCGAGACTGTGTTATCCCTCGGGTCTCGCGCCCTCATGTTTGCGAAATATACTTTTTGTTTTGACATGTTTCGTGCTCCATTACGGAAAATTTGTCCTGTTGGTCCCGGGAGCCGGGTATTATTGATCAATACCCGACAGGAACGATAAAACACTTTCCTCTTGAAAGGACGGGCGCTAAACCGACCGACAAGAGAAATGCCGCCAGAACTATCCTTAAAACGCCTTTCATTCTCTTCTAATGGTCAATCGGGCATGAAAATCTTCGATACATAGAACTTCTCCAAAAAAACGGTCCCGTGTATCGGGGCACAATACCACCCCCTGGCAATTCCCAATTCATGCCCCCCCCTGAAAAATAGCGCCTTTTCGTTTCCAACCTTGAAACCCTATATTAATGGAGGCAGGCCTGGAGGAAATCGGGGCATATTCCCGCCCCTTTATTGCTAAAATACGCAGGGTATCATCCTCGTCCCACCCTTTACTACCTCCCTTCCTGGACAGGTCCTGATTTTTCGTTGGTACTGCCTGTATTCCTGCCAGTTTTAGGGAATAACTGCGTATCAACGATATTTTCAAACAACCCCGGTATCAACTCATTTTATCAGGATCCGGGGCCTTAATGGACCTGGATTCTCTGCACCCTGCAGTTACCCGACTTGTGGCACGGCCGGAAACGGGTGCACCAGCCCGCCCTGAATTTAGACCCCCCATCTTTTTGCAATGTCTGAAAACACAATCATGGAATCTGTGATTAGACGCCTTAATTGTAAAAATCAGGGGACTTTTCCTGCCGGATATACAGGATTTCACGTTCTGATGTCTCATCTTTAACGAGATTTCCGGGAATCTTTGTTGCTATACAACTCTATGAAGCAAGGTTGCGGGGTCTCATTTGGATAAACACTTTTTAAATTACCACGTTGTCCCGTCAAGGTCCCGGTCCTCCCAGCTTACAGCCATCAGTTCATTTTTGGTGCCGTTCTTTTTTCCACTTCAGGAATATATGTTTTTAACATCAGGGAGAGGCTCACAACGGTAACCGAGCTGAGTGCCATGGCTAACGCTGCGAGCTCCGGCCTGAACATAATACCAGACGAGGGATAGAGTACCCCTGCCGCTACCGGGATAAGGGCAGCATTGTACGCAAAGGCCCAGAAAATGTTACCCCTGATCCTGCCCATCACTTTCTTCGATAGCTGGATTGCCGCAACAGAATCAACCAGGTCATCCCGTACCAGTACTATGTCCCCGCTCTCGATTGCCACATCCGTGCCGCTGCCGATGGCAATCCCCACATCTGACCGGGCCAGCGCCGGGGCATCGTTAATACCGTCACCCACAAATGCCACAATCTCTCCCGACTCCTGCAGGGCCTGGACCCGGGACGCCTTGTCCTGGGGGAGCACTTCCGCTACCACCTTCGCAATTCCAACCTTTCTCGCGATGGCTTCAGCCGTGCGCCAGTTATCACCGGTGATCATCACAACGTTCACCCCCATCTCCCCGAGGCTTGAAACCGCCCGGTATGCAGACTCTTTTAAGGTATCGGCGATCCCAATCACCCCTGCCATCCTTCCACCAACAGCGATAAGGACCGCAGTCTTCCCTTCAGATTCGATCAGGGTGATCTTTACTTCGGTCTCGTTATCCACGGGTATACCCCCGTCCTGCATCAGTGCCCGGTTACCAGCCAGCACTTCTTCCCCGAGTACCTGGCCGACAACACCCTTTCCATTAATCGTATCAAATTTCGTTGCCGTTTCCTGCAAAACGCCTTTTCGCTTTGCTTCCCTGACTATTGCCTGTGCAAGGGGGTGTTGTGAACCTGCTTCCACTGCAGCAGTTATGGAAAGTAACGTTGCTTCCGGAATTCCAAACCTGATGATATCGGTCACCTCAGGCTGTCCTTTTGTGAGGGTGCCGGTCTTGTCAAACATCACCGTGGTAATTTTTTCGGCAACTTCAAGAGCTTCACCATTTTTTATTAAAATTCCAAGTTCTGCACCCCGTCCCACCCCTACGGTCACCGCAGTCGGTGTTGCCAGGCCCAGTGCACACGGACAGGCAACCACAAGTACAGAGATCATGGCCGTAAGTGCGAAAAGCAGGCTGCCACCGAGGAGATAATACCATGCAACGAATGTGACCGCGGCGATTATCAATACTACAGGGATAAAATAGGCAACGGCGACATCCGCAATTCTCTGCACCGGGGGTTTCGATCCCTGTGCATCCTCGACCAGCTGGATAATCTGTGCGAGGAACGTCTCTTTTCCCACCTTCAGTACCTTCACATTAAGGACGCTGTTCTGGTTTATCGTGCCCCCGACAACCCGGTCACCATTCCGTTTAAGCGGTGGGACCGGTTCGCCGGTGATCATCGCCTCGTTGACATAGCTCTCCCCTGCGACCACTTCGCCATCCACCGGAACTTTTGCTCCGGGTTTGACAACAACAATATCCCCGGGCACCACGTCTTCGACAGGGACCACCTCTTCAACCCCGTTACGGAGGACAATCGCACTTTTTGCCCCGAGACCGGCTAATTTTTTAATTGCATCTGACGTCCTGCCCTTCGCCTTTGCCTCGAGGTAGCGACCAAGTATCAGGAACGATGCGAGCATTATTGCCGCATCGTAAAACATGAACCCCGGGTCAAGCACGATATTAAAAGTCCCAAGAACACTTGCACCATAGGCGATCCCGGTACCCATGGCATACATCACGTCCATGTTGAGCGAACGGTTCCGGAGTGCCATATGCGCTGCCCGGAAGATCGGGTAGGCAACGTATACGAAAACCGGTGTTGCGATGATGAACATGATGTAGGCCATCGTCTGCATGGTAATAGGCAGTGGGACCCACATCATGAGCATCAGGGGTACACTTACAGCAAACCCGATTGAGAAGCGTACGAGTTTATCGTGAAGGTCCTTTTCCCGTGCCTTTTTTTCAGCCTCTTCACTAATTTCCCCGGCCAGGCCAA
>JBAXMF010000252.1:0-4219 GCA_037134435.1 Methanomicrobiales archaeon
GGCCCACTCATCTGCAATGAGCTGGGTGTGGCCCAGGTTAAGCACAAGTTCCGGCTTAATCGTTGTTCTGAATGTTTCAAGCTCCGTAATTGCACGCTGAATGGTGGGGATGTCAGTGGCATCGAGTTGTGAGCGCACCTGTTCGGGGACCAGTCCAAACTTTTCGGCTTCATCCAACAGTTTTCTACCCTTATCTTTTAGTTCAGTTATTTTTCGTTTCAGTCTCTGTTGCTCTTCACTGGCCCGGATGAATTCCTCGTACTTTCCACTATTATAGAGTGCAATGATCACCGGTCCGGTGGCGTCTGGTCTTAAAATTTTTGCTTTTGCATACAACTCCTGGACCCGGCTGAGTTCCGCAATCGCTTTTTCCGAACCGATGACCGCATCGCCATAGTGTTGAGTCTCAATGTGCTTGCTGATCGACTCTGAAGAAGTGGATACAACTGCACCATCGGCCCGGAGCGTAGCGAGTGTGGTATTTACCAGCGCGAGTTGCTGTTCGGCAAGACCTTTGAATAGATCCATGGCACGGGGGATGTCTTGTTGCCGGATGCATTTTGTGATGGTTGCGATCTCCCGTTTTACTGCGGGAGACCCGGCTTCCCGTTCAATTTTTTCCGCTTGTTCGCGGAGTTGTTGTTCGGTGCGTTTCTGCTGTTCCTCCAACTGGCATATCGCATTGTTTAACTGCTGGTAGTCTCTTTCTACTGTCTCGATCCGGGCAGGGTCATGTAAGTTTCGTTCGATTGAGAGGACGAGGCCTGCAGTTCCCGTTTGTTCAAAAAAATGTGGTGCTGAGCCTTTCTTTGATGCGAGTTCTTTTGCAATGGTCTCCAGGCGACAGATGGCCTGGTCAGTCTGCTGGAATGCGGTGATCACCTCGCCGATATTTTCCGGTTGCAGTGTTTCGAGCCCGGCGGTGTCGAAGCCTTTTTTCTTCCATGATGCGAGGGATGCCTCGTTTTCCAGCAGGGTATCGATGGTGCCTTCCACCACCTGGAGGGTTTTTCGTGCATCCCCGAACTTCCCGGCGGTATTCTGATCTTCGGCTGTTTTCAATGAACCGGTGACTAATGGGGCGTACCGTGCCAGTTTTTCTGCCTTTGCCTGCAGGCGGGTTAACAATTGTCCCGTATTCTGCTGTTGCCGGGACCTCTCCTGCTGGTCACGGAGTACCTGCTCCAGTGCTTCGATCTCCCGTTTGATCCCGGGGATATTACGCGGGTCTTTTTTTTGTGCGGCAATGCCAGCGATGCGCTGCAAAACCAATGGGTCGGTATTTCCCTGGCCGAACGACCGTTTCAATTCCTCAACGCGGCGCCCGAGTTGTTCGAGTGTGGCAAGGTCTTGTCCAAAGGCCTGGAAGACGGAAGTGATGGTATTGATATTGTCCGTCTTCAGCGATTCGAGCGTGGTTGTGGTGTACCCCTGCGTATTCCACTGCGCGAGCTGGGTCTCACATCGTGCGAGAGTGGGGATTGCATTCTCTGCCGTATCGAGTGTTGTCTGAACGGTACTATACGCTCCTGCAAGGTACTGTTCCCGGGCTTTTACGATGAGCGCCTGGACCGGGCTTTTAAAGCGGGAGAGCGATGAGACCTTCTGTTCAACCGAGGTGATCCGGACTGGCAGGTCCTCATTCGATATCACTTCACCGGAGAACTGGAAACCACACAGGCTGCAGAACTTTGCACCGGGTTTTTGAACCGTGCTGCATTTGGGGCAGGTTTTTTTCGTTGCGTTAAGTTCTCCCGGTACCGGTTGACTGGAGAGCGGGGTGCCACACAGCCTGCAGAAAGTTTTACTGGGTGTATGGACTGTACCACATTTGGGGCAGACTTTTTTCGTTGCATCACTTTTTTGTTCTTCAGCAATTGGTTGACTGGAGTCCCTGATAGTAAACATCCGGAATGGAGATGCATCACTTTGTTGCTCTCTTGCTATTGGTTGACTGGGAAGTGGGGTGCCACACAGCCTGCAGAATGTTTTACTGGGTGTATGGGCTGTGCCGCAATTTGGGCAGATTTTTTTTGTGGTTTTAGATTCGATGTCTACTGCCCCGTCGATCTTGCGAAGCGCGACGCTGCGGTTGTGCTGCACTTCGGAATCACCGGGGTTGATTTCGAGCGCTTTGTCATAGGATGCAATCGCATCGTCATTCCGGCCGAGTTTGAGAAGAGCGGATCCGCGATTATTCCATGCATTGGCGTATCGGAGGTCAATTTTAATTGCGACATCGTAACATTCGATGGCAGTTGTATAGTTATCCTGGTAAAAAAATTGATCTCCTTTACCTTTCCATTTTTTTGCTTCATCATTTCCGATATATTCCGTTTGATCCCCCAAAATTTCATCGACCATTGCAATTCAACTATTAAATTCATTCTTGTTACAGACGATTTAAGTGTATCGAATTGGTTGGATATTGCGGCATTGTTCTGATTCGGGGTTATATTCCGCCGTAAATTGCTCGAAAAAGTAATTTTTTTGAATCATCCATCCCATTCAATCAGCAGGGTGATCTCCCTGCCAAGGATGGGTTTTTCTATGTTATATGCCTGGTTTACATTTACGGGTCTCCCTGAACCAAGACCCCACCGGATTGATCGTAAGCACTCTGTCATTTGGATTCGATGGCAATCGCCCCGCTATCGGGGACGACCTCTTCGGCATGCCGATCGAATCTGGCTGAATCTGTCCCCGTATTAAAAATGTCACTCTGCCCGATCTGCCATATGTTCCTATCTACTATTCAGGTAATCATGGTTGGGGTCCAAACCTGTAGAATAGTTCCGTTTAATGTAATTCCCTGGGTACTGTATATCCTGGAAGACCTACACGCACATTTTTTGTGAGTGGTAAATTTACATCACTAGATCCTACGATGAACCTCGTTTGTGATACGGATAACGGATCGGTAAGGGGGGGCCCCGGGCTTGTCCCTTCTATCCCCTCTTCCGATACCCGGTGTTCACCTGGTGCACGATGAGGTCCGCCTTCTGGATAAGTTCGGGTGGAATTTCTGCCACTCCCATCTCCATTCGCATTTTTAATTGGTCAGATAATTCCTGTGCTTCAACTTTTACATCGCCTTTGGAATACTGGACGAGGTCGAGGAGGTACTTATAGGCCGTGGCGCTATCCCCGGTTAACATATTTATCATGACAAGGTCGCCGCAGAACGATGCAGACTTGGTGTAGTCCTGGGCGCTCAGGCTGGTACTCAGCAGTTCAGCGTAATTTTTCCGGAGGTACATTGCAAGATCTTTTTGTAGTTCGAGGACGGACTGGTACCGTTTTGCCGGGTCTTTTTGGAGGCATTTCATCACCACTGCATCGATCACATCCACACCGGGGATTATTTCACCTGGTCGTTTTGGATCTTTCGTGGCGATATTCATCCCGATCTCGACCATGCTTTCACCTTTGAACGGCAACACACCGGTAACTAGCTCATAGAGAATCACGCCAAGTTGCCAGATATCGGTCCGTTCGTCTTTTACCCGGTTGTTGATTTGTTCCGGCGCCGCGTAGAACGGTGTGAACGAGGTGGCGGTGGTGGAGATCGATTCGGAGACGATCCGCGAAAGGCCCCAGTCTGAGATCTTTGGTACCCCGTTTTTCAGGAGTACGTTTTGGGGTTTTAAGTCCCGGTGGATGATCTTCAGGCCATGGGCGAATTTGAGGCCTTCACAAATGTTGAACAGGAGCCAGGCTGCCTCTTCGTTCTCAATCGGCTTGTCCCGGTCTGACAGTGCACTGTCACAGAGTTCCTCCTCAAAGTACGGCATCGGCATGATGTTGAAATCGTAGAGTTTTACGATGTTCGGGTGGTTTAGTTTTGTCCAGTTCTGCATCTCCGCAATAAATGATTTTCCGGTTACTGCATCCATGGAGATGGGGATTTTTACGGCCACAAATTTCCCGTCCTTTCGTTTTGCCTTGAATACCCGGGCGAACCCGCCCTTGCCGATGAACTCTGATTCGGTATACCGGTCAGCGAGGTCTGCCGGGAGTTGTTTCTGGGTAGCAGCCATTGGTGTGAATTGACTTACCGGGGAGGAGGGTGTACCGGATGTGACCGACATACCCTTTTCTACGACATCAATCCAGAACTCGTATGTTTCGCGGTACTCCTTATCATTGGCATCGCGATACAGCGCCGTAACTTCGAGCGGGACTTTTCCTTTTAATTTCGGCCGGATTGCGATGTCCA
>JBAXMF010000253.1:0-4211 GCA_037134435.1 Methanomicrobiales archaeon
CCATCGGGGCAGTTTCCGATGCAATCCGCCGGAGTCGTGCCGGGTTGCAGGACACGAAACGTCCGATCGGGTCTTTCATCTTCCTCGGGACGACCGGTGTTGGAAAAACCGAACTCGCAAAAGCTCTGGCTGAAATTCTTTTCAACAACGAGAACAGCATGGTACGAATCGATATGTCGGAATACCAGGAGCGGCATACCGTTTCGAGACTGATCGGAGCACCCCCGGGTTACGTGGGGTATGATGAAAGCGGGCAACTGACTGAAGCGGTCCGGAGAAAGCCCTATTCCGTGGTATTGCTGGATGAAATCGAGAAAGCCCACCCGGATGTGTTCAATATCCTGTTGCAGGTCCTTGATGACGGCCGGTTAACCGACAACAAAGGCCGTACGGTGGATTTCAAAAATACCATTATCATCATGACCTCAAACATCGGGTCACACATCATCCAGGAAAACCTCGAACAGGTCACCGATGAAAACCGGGACGAGGTATTTGACCGCACACGGGGACAGGTGTTTGAGTTGCTCAAGAAAACCATTCGACCAGAATTCCTCAACCGGATCGATGAGATCGTGATGTTCAAACCGCTCACAAAAGATGAGATCCAAACGGTTGTCGAGCTTCAACTGGGCATGGTCCAGAAAATGCTAGAGAAGAGTGATATCCGTCTGATGGCAACAAAGAACGCGATCCAGTTAATCGCTACCCTTGGTTTTGACCCACAATTCGGTGCCAGGCCGATCAAACGTGTGATCCAGAAAAACCTCCTGAATGAATTGTCAAAAATGATCCTGTCTGGAAACGTAAACAAAGACAAGGAAATCGCAGTAGATGAGAAAGAAGGAAAATTGACCTTCATGAATGCCTAACTCATAACCGAAAAATTCAGAAGGAGGATCTATACTCCATTCTGAGCGCCACGGCCGGGGTTTGAATCCACCAGGTTGTAATTATAATTCTATAACATAATCACCGTCAACGTTGCAATATTTAAAAAAATCAGACACGAAGTTTTCCGGATAAGACATGAACCGCGTGGCCTTCGAGAAGGACACGGTCTCCATGTATTTTCATGCGGACTGACCCCCCCCGGGCCGAGCACTGGAACCCGACCATTTCCCTCTTTTTTAGTTTCTCACCCCAGTACGGCGCAAGGCAGCAGTGGGCTGAACCGGTAACCGGGTCTTCCGGCACGCCCACGGATGGTGCAAAGAACCGGGAAACGAAGTCGATATGCGGGAGGTCAGAAACAGCCGTGACAATGATGCCCCGCGCCCGGATAACGGCGAGGGCGTTTATATCAGGTTCGAGACTGCAGACATCATCCGCAAGAGGCAGTTCCACTAAGATATCGAACCGGTTCCGACCGGTATACAACGGCTCGACCCCGAGTGCCTGGCCAAGACCGGGCACCGGCATGGATTCAACAGCAGGTTCTGCCGGGAAGTCCATGCTGATCCAATCTTCGTCCTGCCGGATAACCAGTGTACCGGAGAGGGTCTCAAATGCGATCGGTTTCTCCCGGGAAACACGACCGGTCTCCCAGAGGACCGATGCGGCGGCGAGTGTGGCATGGCCGCACAATTCCACTTCCTTCTCAGGAGTGAACCACCTTAAGTTCCAGTTCGCTCCTTCGGGGAAGAGGAACGCGGTCTCGGAATGCTTCAGCTCAGCTGCCACCCGCTGCATCCATACATCATCGGCCGGACCATCCGGAATACAGACGCCCGCCGTATTACCGCTGAAGGCGGACCGGGTGAAGGCATCGACGAGGTGCAGTTCTGCTTGCATGGAGAAGAGATTGCGTGCCGGTGCGTATAATAATTCTGTTGAAATGGCCGGTAATCACGAACCGTATGCACCAGACGACCGGGTAAAGTGTTTTTTGCCAGTCCATACTGATGTGGCGCTGTGAGGGTTCATATATATCCATATTATTCTGAAATAAAACGGGCAGAGGGATGGGGAACAGATCAATAAATGGACGTATGCCGGCTCCGGTTATGAGTATACAAAAAAGGTATTAATATTTGGATCTCATTTTTTTATTATGGATAAAATATCACATATGTTCTTTCTAACGCTCTTTATTATGATTATTTGTTTTTCTACTGGCTGTATCACGAACCCGTCCCCTTCTGACAATTTGCCTAACAATAGATCAGAAGTAACAACAATTTCAACCCCAACCATGGCAGTGTCCCCTATTATTCCAAACCAGACTATCGATAAGCTTCCTGGCCAGGAGATCTATTCAAACGGAGGTATCAGTTTCATTTACCCTGATTTTTATAATAGTGTTGATGGTCGCTTACAATCCATCGATAATACGCAGAACATCACTATTTATCGTACAAATCTGAGTGAATTAGGATATGGATGGGGGCTCAATACAGCCGATGGTATTTATAATACGATTCTGAATAGGATAGCCAATGCGAAGATTGCTGAACAGCATACCGGAAATTGGACGGATCCCTATCGAAGCGTAAAGAAAATTCTCTCCCCATCACTTAACGCATACATTATAGAGGGAAATGCGGGTTCAGAATTAAGATATTATATTCCATGGGGAAAAAATACAAGTTATGTATTAACATTCTCATATCCTAACACGGTTCAGGCTAATTTCGATGAAACGAACCGAATGGCAATCATTGATAGCATTAACATTCAATGAATCTATTTCTATTTTATGCGGGCAAATCCCGATTGAAGCACCATTATACTCATTGAAGGAGAGGGTTAAAGACTAAAACCGATTAATAATTTTTAAAATGGCAAAAACCGACGGCATAATATTTTAAAATATCGAAATCAAATTCAGAATGGTAACTACTTGTCAATAGCGTTGCGAAAATGTGCGCGTATGGCGGAATGAGAGAACTACAACTCCGTTCTTACGGAAAATGGATCTAATAAAAAATTTCTAAAAAATCGAAAATTGCAAATTAATCGGATTCGTGAGTTTGGGCCTCCATTCGAGGCTGAAAATAAAGTAAGAGACGAAACGGTCAGCAGTTACAATCGCAAGGTTTTATTTTCCTGTTTGGCCACCTGGACAACTACAGCCCCTTTTTCAATAGCCCAGTTTAATTTGTTCCTTTTTTCAGGTTAAACTGGTTGACGAGATATGCAGGGACGGTTGTTCGTAACGAATTACTTATCGAGGTGGCTGGATGAAGGACCGATTCGCCGTGCCATGAATATTTAGCCATAGTTACAGGCTATTTAGGGACGGCGATAATTTAATAGTATTTGAAGAATTGGGGGTGGTAGTGGCTTTTATTGTGGAAATTATGGTTATTTAGGGTGAGGGAGTTTCTTATGGCTGACTTGATTGAGTGCACCCGCCTGCTACGAGAAGTGCCAGAACAACCAATGCCAAAATTGCGAATTATTCCATCAATGGTATTGTGTTGAATCAGGATATATAGTGGGGAGGACCTATCTTTTATTTACCGGCAATTGCCATCCCGGGGTGCCTTGTTCACGGTGGATAACTCAACCGATGCATGGGGTCATCACACCGGGCTGATAATTCAAGAGGTCCTGTAAAATGTGGCCATTTAAGAAGAAAAAAAACCAGGGAGAGGAATTGGCCGAGGTCGTCGCGAAGGTTGGCGAGATCATTCAGTGGATGCAGCAGAACGAATGTTACCCTCCCGTCGTAATTGAAGGGCTGCAAAATATAATGGCTGAATGCATCCGGATCCAAAAACAAATCGAAGACGATGAAAATTTTAACCGTAGATATTACCATAAATAAATCCGTGGAATAGCAAGGTCCATTTCTGCCTGGTATCAACTCATTCAAAATCCTGCGTTTAACGAGGTCTTTTTTAGGATTTAAAAAAAGGGGGGCAACCCAAATACGGCCAATTAAAGGTTAAATTGTGGGAAAATCGCCTAATTTAGCCTTATTCTGCATCAAGCCGAAACGGAGTCAAATGCGGGCGATTTAAACGAACGAGAATGGATTTTACATGTTGGGGAGGGCTATGGATACCCCCATGTGAGTTTTTTTCGTTAATTCGGGCGTAAAATAGAGGGATTTATTAAAATTCAGGGTTAACGGAGATACGCCAGGATAGATGCAGAGGTGGTTGGATGACGAGCCGGACTTGGGAGAACCAACGCATAAAACTTACTTAAGAGAATAGCTAATATCCTGCCGTTTTTTGATATAACTCCTTTTGATTACAAGC
>JBAXMF010000254.1:0-4210 GCA_037134435.1 Methanomicrobiales archaeon
TTCTTCTGGTCTGTGATATCCCAGTTCGTGCCGATCATCCGCAGCGGAAGACCTGTGTCATCTCGTTGCACGAGGGCGAGGGCCCGGATGGTGCGGATGGTGCCGTCCGGCCAGAGGACCCTGAACTCGGTGTCAAATTCCTTTTCTCCCTGCAATGCGTTCTGGATTTCTCTATCGCCCCGGGTCCGGTCCTCCGGGTGAAGTCCCGCCTGCCATGCGTCATAGGCACCGGAGAAATGTTCACGGGTGATCCCATAGAGGGCAAACATCTGGTCATCCCACATCAGCGTGTTTGTGACTACATCAAAATCCCAGATGCCGACACCCCCGGCTTGTACGGCAAGCGAAAGGCGGTCAGAGAGCTGGAGCAGGGTTTCTTCTGCCACTTTGCGTTCGGTAATGTCTCGGCTGATGCCGAGTACGCCGATCAGAGTTCCGTCAGGACCCCAGTAGGGTGTCTTCAATGTATCAATCAGGATTTTCCTTCCACCAGGATAGGTGATCCATTCCTCGTTGTGCCGGGGTTCACCCAGTTCCAGCATACGCTCGTCATTCTCCCTGAAAAAATCAGCGATTTCTATATCAAAGAAGTCATAATCAGTCATTCCGATAATCTCTTCCCGTGACCTTCCGACAAATTCAGCAAAGGGGGGATTGCAACCCAGGTACACACCTTTTTTGTCCTTGAAAAAGATGATGTCGGGGATGGAATCGAGCAGGGATCTGATCAATGTTGCCTGCCATTCTATTTCTTTCTCAGCCCGGTTGTGTTCGGTCACATCCCGTGAAACCCCGATAAGCACTTCCTGGTCGTTCCACCAGCCGCGTGTGACCTTTGTTTCGACTTCAATGACTTCCTGTTTTTTAGTCTGTAATGGGACCGGGCAGGAATCGGCGGTCCCGGCAATCATGCCCTGGACATTGCAGAGTGCTTCGTTTCGACGTTCAGGTACATGCAGTTCCAGGACGTCCATACCGGTAAGCTCCCCGGGTGTATACTGGAGACGTTTCACCACCGTGTCATTGACCTTCAGGATATGGCCCTTCATATCCAGCACAAAGACCATCTCGTTGATGGAGTCAAAGAGTGTCTGGAGGTTGACAGAAACGTTTTTTACCTCCTCTTCCGCGATCATCCGCTCGACGGTGGTACCGAGTTCCCGCCCTATCGCGGTGAGGACCTGTATTTCATCGGCTGAAATGGTGTAACGTTTAGTACTTGCCACATTGAATGCACCAATTACCTTATTTTTTGAGACGAGGGGGATACTTGCCAGTGAGAGAAAATGATATATTTTTGCAAGTTCCGGGGACAGTTCCTCGAAATGTTCGGTAATGATCGGTTCGTTCCTGATAAACAGGGTATCATACGGTGGGGCATCAATCGGTATTGTGCGGATTTTTTCAATAAAATCTGCAGGGAGATTTTTGGAATAGTGGATCGTTGCGGTCTTTTCTGCCTTGTCGACGAGGTAAATTCCGCCCCCATCGAAGTCAAGCAGTTCCAGTGCCCGGTCAAGCGTGTCCCTGAACAGCTGCGGGAGCGTATCAGCCTGGTTTGCGGTGATAATAACCTCGTTAAGAATTGTAGTAATCTTAGCCGATTCTTTTAATGATTCGGCGATTAATTTGCGGTGCTCAATCTCGGTCTTCAATTGGAGATTGGCTGAGAACAGGTCGGCAGTCCGATCTATTACCTGCCGTTCAAGGTCGTTATATGCGGTTATCAGCGCATCTTCCGCCTTCTTGCGCTCTGTAATGTCAGTTAAGAAATTGAGCGTGGCGGGACGGCCTTCCCAGTCTATTGCAACGGCGCCGAGATCAACCCATTTTATGCCTCCCTCCCTGGTGATCAGTTGTATCGAATAGTGTGGGAAATATTCCTCATGCTCCCCCTTCAGCAGCCGGGAATAAATTCTCATCATACTGTCGTGGTGAGAGGGATGAATATACGAAAGGAACGGAATAGTCAGAAGTTCCTCTTCCGAATAACCGGTGAGCTCAATTAATCGTGGATTGATCAGACGCAGTTTATCGTCCTGGGCCACCACAATTGCTTCACCTGCATGTTCGAACAGGTGCCGGTATTTATTTTCACTCTCGGCAAGCGCTTCTTCTGCCTGTTTCTGCCGGGTCATATCCCGGAACGAACTGATGAGGGAGAACTGACCGTTGACCTCAATCGACCCCCCGCTGATAGAGACTGGTACCCGCCTGCCATCGCGGGTGATTATCACGGAATCGACGCTATCGTTCATTCCATCCAGGATCTGCATGAAATTTTCCATGGTCACGCAACGGACATCTTCGGGATGGAGGGCGTCTACCCGCAGGGAGAGGAGTTCCTCACGGGTATAGCCAGTCAGGATTTCGGCTTTCTGGTTGCAGTCGGTAATCATCAGGGTCTTCGGATCGACAATGAATATAGGATCTGAGCCCTGTTCAAACAACATGCGGAAACGCTCCTCACTCTCACGAAGTGATTCTTCCGCGTGCTTGCGCCCGGTGATATCCCGTACTACCGATACCACTACTCGTTTTCCCATGAACCCGATCACGTGGGCATTAACCTCAACCGGAAGTACGGTCCCGTCCTTTCTCCGGTGCTCAGTCTCGAAGATAGCGTGACCGGTTGAGTTTAACTCTCCAATAATCTTGCTGAAAGGCCGGTCGTGATACCCGGTGACAAAATCAAGTGGCCCGTGCTCCAGCAGCTCTTCGCGGGTATACTGCAGCATCAGGCAGGCAACTTTGTTTACTTCGATGAATTTCCCGGGCTTCCCACCAGGTCCTGTCTCGTGGATATGGACCCCATCATTTATATTGTCAAAAATACCCCTGAATTTTTCATCGCTCTCTCTTTGCGCCGCCTCGATCCGCCGGATATCGGAAATATCGCTGATGGCCACCCTTGCCGTCGTTACGCCGCTGATGCTGGTAAACCTGACCCCTTCCAGGTGGGCAGGGAAGGTTGATCCATCCCCACGTGTAACCTCAAGGGTAACAGACTGTTTATTGTCCTTCCGGAAAAGGTCGACAAAATACCGGTGCCAGTGATTGGCTTCTTTCTCCGCGAAAAATTTTCCGAACCTTACCGTTAAGAGGTTACTCCGTGGTACGCCGAGAAGTGTCGAAGCGGTGAGGTTCAGATCCGAAATGATACCCTTGTCACTCAGCGTGAGGAGAGCAACCGGGGCAAAATCATACTGGTCCAGGAACTTGTCCCGCGACTCTTCGGCTTCCAGCCTGGTCCTCCTGAGCTCTTCCGCCTGGGTCTCAAGTTCGATCTGGTATACCTGCAATTCGTGGATGAGTTCATCGGGGGTCTGGCCCTCTAATTCTGGAGAACTCTTCGGGGAGCGGACGAGCTGTTCCTCTGCATCAGCACGTATTGTCCGGGTGCGGTCCTCAGTTGTCACAGCCCCTTCCGTCTTCTTTTTTGCAGGCATTTTTTGTTCATCCTTTATTGTCGGTTCCCGGGGCGAAATTGTCCAGGGTGGCTACCTAAATCGGTGATTATGATAGTAGTGAGCTAACCAACGGGTTATTGAAATCCATTTCATTGATGCGTTGAGGTCACGCAGGTTTATTATATATCACCGGGATCTCAATGGTACCCGGCCTTGTACCCCAATAGTCGCTGATCGTTAAAATAATATTGTTAATTTCAAAAATTGAAATTGTTGCCCCACGCAGGATACGTATCACAATCGGTCTCTGTCGGATTTCCATGATCAGAATGGGCAGGGACACGACGGTGATACATCATGCCCCCTTCGGCAACGTCATCCCGGACCGTGCCCTCTTCCCCGGCTCGCCAGATTTAGTAGTTTCGCTGATGTTTGATGGCCATAGGAATTCCCGGCCCCCACTTCGATGACGATGATCTTTGAATGTGCTTTGGAAAGGAAGGCTGAGCTGGTTGACGCAGCGCTGCCATGGTGCCCGACCTTGAGAATCGTCTGCCGGGAGATTCGTCCCGCTATTGGTAATACGGGTTTCGACATCGGCATTGGCGTCACCCATGAACAGGGATGAAAAACTTCCGTGGGTCATCTTCAGGACGATGGAGTCCTGGTTGATGTCGTCCGGGAAGGTGGCGATTGGGTTGAGGACCGAGTGGGTAAGGCTCGTGTCCAGGTTGATCGTATCTCATTGTGGAGCATTAACGAGGCCAGGGGCAATCTGGAAATTGGCAAATCCTGTGTTT
>JBAXMF010000255.1:0-4206 GCA_037134435.1 Methanomicrobiales archaeon
CTATAACCCCTTCCCCATGGGCTATTCCTTCAATCTCTTTTAGCAGATCGAAGACATTTCCCGCATACATCGCTTTTCGTACGGGGTTTCCAAAATCACCATCCTCGACCCAGGACGGGTTGGAGATCTCAACAGAGAAATCCCCGCTCATCGGATTTGCCGTATGGGCCCCGACGACATCATGAACATAAATCGCCGGTTCATCCCGGATGTCGGAGCGTGGACCATCAAATACCAGGTTATGGTAACCAATCCCGGGCAACCCACCGTATCCCGAACGCAATGCGCTTCCTGTACTACTCTTTCCATACCGGTAGCCGGTCTTCAGGTCATACAAAAATTCGGTAAGGACACCATCCCTGACAATATCGATGCGCCGCGTCGGGATACCTTCCGCATCCCACCAGGTACTACCGGGCCCGTAGGTCCGAAACGGGTCATCATACATCGATATGCTGGTATCTGCCACCAGTTCGCCAAGGGATTTTGCCAGTTTGGAACGGCCTGCATGGACACTCCGCCCGTTTACAGCCGGGACAAAGACGTTGCCAAGCAGCTGGGCCAATGCCATGGGTGAAAGGACCAGGGAATAGTCTCCGGTCGGGAGGTCCTCACCTGACCTGCCATGGTGTGCAAAAAATGCTGCCTTTTTTCCCACATTCTCCGGATCTACCGACATCGTCACGGAGTGGTCAAATTCATACCCGGTCGACTGATCGCTGATTGCTTCAAGGGAGACAGAAAATGAGGATTTTTTTGTGGAGTAGCGGACCCCATGTGAATTTGCCAGCGTGAGATATCCTGTCGAGAGATCGGCAGAGCCGGACATGACATTCACCGGATATTCCTCTGCCCCTTTCAGCATTTTATAAATGGCGGTCTCGGCGATCCCGGCCTCTATCCGGACTTCCGGGTCGAACGAAAGGAGTGGCAGATCATGGAGTGATGGTTGGGGGAGCCCGCCCCATTCCTGCGGGGTCGCAAGCGTACCGCTTGATACCGCCGCATCAAGACATTTTCTCCATGCAGCGGGATCCGTCGTAGCTGATGAACCGATACGACCATGGTCAATCGTCCGGATACCAAGGCCCATCGCATGAGAGCCGCTCGCAATACCGATTTTCGTCTTCTTCAATTCGGCCGATACCGACTCGCCCCCGGCAATATAGACCTCTACTTCCCCGACCAGGACCTCGCCAGCCCTGATAATTGTATCAATCAGGCCTGCAACGTCTCCTGCTGACAGTACCTCATTCTGCGCCATTGCCACCCACCACCGCATTCCGGAGCATGATGTAGGGTGCCCCGTCACTGACCGGGACACTCTGGCCTCCTTTGCCACAATATCCCTGGGACATTTTCCGGTCCTTCCCACACATTTCAATCGAGTGGAGGGTGGAAAGGATCTCCCCGGAAAGCGAGACATCCCGGACCATCCCTTTCTGTTCACCCTGCTCAATTAAAAATCCATATTCTGCATTAAACTGGAATACCCCTCTCCCAGGGTCTACCTGCCCACCCCGGGAACCATACAGAATTATCCCGGTCTTCACCCCTTCAAGCATCTCATCAAGGCTCGCGTCCCCTTCCTCGATGAAGGTGTTGGACATCCGTACAAGGGGGGCCTCGCCAGGGCTTGCCCGCGCATGCCCCGGGACACCGTTTCCAACCGAAGCAAGGGTTTCCCGGTTATGCAGGTATGCCCCCACAACCCCCTGGTCAATAATTTTTGTCCTCCCGACCCTGACCCCTTCGGCGTCAACCGGGTCAAAACCAAACTCATGGAGCGATGGGTCATCGACAATCGTAATCAGACGGCTCCCAATGCGTTCACCGATCTTCCCGGCGAGAACCGAGTTCCCTTCATGGACAAGGTCCCCCTCGCTGGCATGCCCAACCGCCTCATGGGCAAAAACTCCTGCAAGTTCAGGGTCAAGGACCACGTCCATCTGACCACCAACGGCAGACTTCGCGTCGAGAAGCGACAGCGCCCGAAGACCTGCTAACCGCCCCATTTCCTGCTGGTGACGGATATTCAGTCCATGGATCGAATGCAGCCGCTCATACCCCATCTGGACAACGCCGTCTCTCGAGGCCACGGCCATGATGCTGAACCCTGACCGGCATATTTCGTAAGAATATTCGTTCGCACTGCTGTCGATAAAAGAGACCTGTTCAGCACGTTCAATATACGTGGCCCTTGTATTCACAATACCCGGCAGGCGTGCTGATGATTCAATCTCCGAAAGGACCCCGGTTTTTTCCAGCAGGCTCACATCCCTCGGGTCTTCTTTCATCGGGGGCACCGGCAGTACCCCATGGGGGGCATCCCCAAGGGCCACGGGTTCCGTGGTAATATGGGCAAGTGATGCGGCAGATGCGAGGAGCGCATCAAATTCCTTTCCTTCCGGGGACGAGTAATTATCAATGGTCAATATCCCCCAGCCGGAAGGTCCCAGCACCCGGAGCACGGCCGTGCTGAAAAAAGAGGTGCCGGCCGATTCTATTACGGTGTTATCGATATCGATATGGGTTGTCTGGCCCGTCACATGCCGGACATCGTAATACCTGGTATCCCCGCTCATATTCATACCAGTGTCGGGGAAACAGCAGCCGTATCAAGGACCCGGTTTGATGTATATGCGGCCATTTTTTTCAGCTTGGCAAGGAACCCATCATTATTCTCAGGGACCAGGGCATACTTCAAAACGTCCTCGATATGGTCTACCGGGATTACATCAACGATGGATTTGAACCGCTCTTCGATCAGTACATCATCCACGTTTGACCTTGGGATCAGCACCATCTTGAGCCCGGCCTTGGCTGCCGCCTCAATCTTAAAGGTTACCCCGCCAACCGGAAGGACATCGCCCCGGACAGATAATGAGCCGGTCATCCCGATGTCCTGGCGAACAGGGATCCCTTCAATCGCGCTGATTACGGCAGTTGCTACGCTGACAGAGGCTGAATCCCCTTCAACACCGCCATACGTCCCGATAAACTGGATATGGACATCCAGGTTCTTGATATCCTTTCCCGTGAACTTTTTGAGGATAGCACTCACGTTCAGGATGGACTCCTGTGCAATCTCCTTCAGCATCCCCGTGGCAATGACGGTCCCGCTGGCCCCATGAGCATGAGTCACTTCTGCCATAATCGGAAGGACGGACCCTGAATCGGTACCCATGACCGCAAGTCCATTCACACGGCCGATCCGGGTACCCTCAATGACGGTGAGTTCGTACTCACGGTTACGCTTGATATATTCATCTGATACCTGGTCCTCAATCGACCTGGCCACGGATTTCGCGGCTCTTACATGTTCAGCAGTGGTGATCTCCACTCCTTCCTGCCTTGCAAGGTCACCCGCAACACGGATCAGTCCACCCATGTCACGAAGTTTCAGGGTGAGATGGCCCTTTCGGCTTGATCTCCGCCTGGCCTCCCGGATAATCTCATCGATAGCAGACCGGTCAAAATGCGGGATCTTCCCGTCATTCTTGACCTCCTGGGCGACGAACTTGAGGTATTTTTCACGGTTTTCCGGCGTATCGGGCATGCTCTCACTCATGTAAACTTCATACCCGTACCCGCGTATCCTTGACCTGAGTGCCGGGTGCATCCCCTGAATCGCATCCAGGTTACCGGCCGATACCATGACGAATTTGCAGGGAACTGGTTCTGTCCTGACCATTGCCCCGCTTGACCGCTCGCTCTGCCCGGTTATTGGAAATTCTCCTTCCTGCAATGCAGTAAGAAGGTTCTGCTGTGCATGCGCGCCCAGCGTATTGATCTCATCGATGAAAAGCACGCCCTCATGAGCCCGGTGAATCGCACCTGCTTCAACCCGGTCATGTGACGGGGTCTCAAGACCGCCGCTCTGGAACGGGTCATGCCGTACATCACCCAGTAATGCCCCTGCATGCAATCCCGTGGCATCGACAAAGGGGGCAGCCCCATTCAGATCATTCGAAACAAGGAGCTTCGGGACCATGGCCTCTTCCCGTGGCGTGGCATAACGAAGAGCCATAAATACAAACGCAGCGGCAATAATCCCCATCAGCCACTGGAAGGTGATAAACGCATACCCGACGATCCCAATCATCAGGAGCAGCATCAGGGTATTCCGAAACTGGATCTTCTTCCTGGCTTCAGCTTTATGGGCAGTAACAATCTGCTTGCCCCTGCTTGCAGGGACGGTCCTGA
>JBAXMF010000256.1:0-4195 GCA_037134435.1 Methanomicrobiales archaeon
CATAGAAGAATATTTCCCCGTCAGGTCTCTGTCCCACCAGGTACGCGAACCGTATAGATGGATCAGCCGCCCTCATTTTTTCGAGCTGTGCTTTCAGTGCCTGGTATTCTGGTGATGTAATTTCGGCAACGGAGCCATTCAGCGCTTCTATTTGTCCGGTAGAGACACCCGTCTTTGCAATGTTGGTTTTTATGAGCAGGTCCCTGCGCATCGACTGGTCCTGCTGCTGGGCAGACCAGATGGTGAGGAGTACCCCGGCGATGAGGATGACCAGTGCGATGACCTGCCACCACGTGATCTCCCGTTTCATCGCATCCTTCCTTGACATGCGACGTTCAGTCCGATACCTGCCTGGGTGACGGATATCAATGTCATCAGACTCCCTTCCCCGCCATTCGCCACGCCCCTTTCGGTACCGTCATCTCAAACCGTGCTCCTTTGCCCGGCTCGCCGGTCTCACGAATGGTGATCCCGGTGATGTCAAGGATCTCCCTGGAGAGGAACAGGCCCATACCGGTGTTTTTCCCGAATCCACGTTCAAAGATTTTCTCCTTCTCTGTAGCAGGGATACCCGTCCCATCGTCTTCGCAAACGACGATTCGGTCGCCATCACGCTCCTCAACCGAGAACCTTACGGTGGTGATCTTCCCGCCACACCTCACCGCGTTGTCTATCAGGTTGTAGCAGACTTTGAAAACCAGCGGATCAGCGAACAATTCCATTCCGACGGTGATATCGTTCTTTAGTGCCACCTGTCCGGTAGGGGCTTCCTCTGCCGCTCTGTCCACGATTGCCCGGCAGTCCTGCCATATCGGTGCATGGACACCGATCTGTTCGTAGTCTCTGGTGAACTGGATCATCGCGGAGATCCGTTGTGTCGCGGTGGTGACCTCCTGGAAATACCCCTCCTGAGATGGATTAAGTTGCGTATTTTTAAGTATTTCGAGGTATCCCTGCAGGATGGTCAGCTGGTTGTTGATGTCATGCCGGGTGATGGATGAGAGAAGGTTGAGTTTCGTGTTCGCCCTTGCCAGGGATGTTGAGTATTGCTGGAGTTCCCGTGCATGGTACTCCATCTCCTTTTCGATTTCTTTGCGCCCGGTAATGTCGATGAGAAGGAGGAGGGAAGCGGGGGTTTCATGGTAGTGAATCCGGCCTGAACAGCGTGAATTTGATCACTAGGTCATACGAAGTTTACCCCCAAACAGATCCTTCATCCCAATTGCAGCCAAGACTTCATCAATCATTTTTTGATGATTGACATACCAGATCTCCTGAACCATACCAACCTGTAAGTCAATACGCTGAACCCGGCCCAATTTTTTTAAAAGACTATCAGCGTTCCATTTTTTTTCATTTACGGCATCCAACATTATACGTAACGCCGTCTTCAATCGCAACGCCAGAGTGCAGACAAACAAGATCCCCAAGATTCTTGATTCCCGTCGATGCCGTAACGGAGCAATCTCCTCATATGTTTTCAAATCCCTGAAAATCTTCTCAACGAAGTCTTTCTCAAAATACATACGAACAATTTCAGGCGCTGTCAACGACGAATCAGTAGCATAGAGAAGATATTTTCCATCCATTCGTTCTGCCTCGCGACGTGCATCGACATTATGCTCCCAACTAAGGTGCAACCCGTTTATATCCTGATTGAGCGTCATTTGGAAAAATTTTTGATATAATTCCGGCACGGCTCGTCTAATCTTCTCGTTGGCAGAATCCTCATTCATAGAAGCACATGTTGCCTCTATCTCCTTCAGATCGTTTTGGATTTCGAGCAAAGCACAGTTACGTGCCTTCATTTCCCGCAATCTACGTTCTGCATTTACATAGACAACAATAGATCCATGCAGACCAAAGAGGGATGACTCAACCTTCACTGCATAGATGTTCATGCATTGTGTCGGCACCAGATATGCCGGGTCGAGGGGAGGCTCAGTCTGTGAAATAAGTTTCCTGACTTCTTTTGTTCTTTTTGGGACGCCACAGATTAATTTCCAACCCTCATTTTCTACGCGATGAATCTGGTCAATGGCAGTATAGCCACGGTCCCAGATGATCGTTCCCTTGGGAACCATGAGTTCCTTCAGGCGTACCATCAGATCCGGCACGGTTGTAATCGAATGGAAACCTCCCGGATGGACAAAATGAGAGAGTGGATATGTGTCAAATCGGGAAGATATAACAGACAGGTTGATCTGATTCAAGTGGGTTTCATGGGTTTTACTTCCGGGTTCTATGAGGGGGCACTCCTGACCATAGGTTGGAATCGGAGTGAGATCAAATGCAATAGTCTCTGGTGTCTGCGCAGGCAGTGGGTGAATATTTCGCCATTTCTGATATAGTTCAGATTCTATTGCAGAGATATGGGTAGTTATCCGACCTGTCTTCACTGATTGCGAACAGATGGCATCGAGTGATCGAAGATACGCATCTTTGGTAAAATCCAAGGTGTCCATCCCGGCAAGGATAGGCAGAACGGTTGAACGTACCCATGATTCCAGCTGGGTTGCACTTTCCGGGTCTACGATCCGGTTAATTGCCCAGGTGGTGAGGTATTTGCCTGGTGACGGACCTTGGATGTTTTCTATCCCCGTTGTGAAACGGTCAATGGTATTGACGACGCTCAGAGACTCCGCAATCTTCCAAAGCAGCGTCACATCTCCTGCGGCAAGACTTTGCTCCGGATATAACAGATCCGGACGAATTCGCTTTGTTTTGGGTTTTGGAACTTTTTCTTGATCACTCTCGGTACCGAGATACTGGATCAATTTTTGTTTCGACTTGCCGTTCTCCCATACTGATGTCATTTCATAGAGGTAGATTTGGTTCCCTTTCTTGACACGACGGATCCAACTCATAGTGATCAATGGATCACCAGTTACTATAAATATTCCGGTTTGATATTGAGACTTTTTCTCTAAATGGATTGCAAAGTGCTAAAATTAGATATGTCCAACAATTAGCCTAGTGATCAAAATTCTCTGTTTAGGATCCGGGTACCCTGGACGATCACCGATCTCCGGTACCCTTCCTGCGAGAGGATATCGATTTCGTACGGAGATATTTCACGCCCTTCATGGCGGGCCTTCATACCTGAGATAACGTTCTCCCGGTGCTCCCCGACGACATACGAGAGCACGGATGTGCCGACCAAATCCTCCGAACGATATCCAAGCGCCCTCTCCGTAGCCGTGTTCACATAGAGAATCTTTCCGTCCGGTTCGTATACGATGACGTATTCAGGCAGGTTCTCCACAAGTTCACGGTTGAATGATTCGCTTTCAACAAGAGTTTTCTCCACCCGCTTACGCTCGGTAATATCGCGCCCCTCAGCAACAAGGGATGTAATTGTTCCGGATGCATCCATGACCGGTTTTAATGAGAAGTCGATGGTAATTACCCGGCAACCGGCTCCCTGCACATCCACTTCATACCTGACAAAATCACCTGCCGCAGCACGTATAACGGCATCTTTCAATTGGGCCTGGATTTCCGGAGAGAAGGTCCACCAGCGGGCTTCCCAGAAGGGTTTTTGGGTCAAAATGCGTCGGTGCACCCCGCTGCAAGCAACGGGGCATGATTCGCACCTCCGCCTTGTTGTTCTTCCGCCACGTTAGGTCGTGGTTCATCTTAATACTAGATCGCCTTCCTTATCCCCGCAGCAAGCTGCGGGGTATTCGGATAAAATAAATAAAACTGGATTTTCCTGTTTTTCATTTGACACATAATCGTTTATCTGGTAAAAAGTATATACTTACTATTAATGGACAATTGTCTATCATTACCATTCGATCAATACCAGCGGTATAAACTCGTTTCTGATATAATCAACAAATTTCGTACCGGAGAGAAAAAATTTAAAATCCTTGATGTTGAGGCGGGATTTGAAGAAAACCTGAAAAAATTTCTCCCGCTGGATGACATTTTTTGTCTTGACAAAGAGTATCCCCCGGAATACACACTCAAAGAAAAATTTATTGCAGGGGATATCTTCAAGGTGGAATTCAAAGAGAAATATGATTTTGTCGTGGCTGTTGATGTCTACGAACACATTCCCAAAATAAATCGTAAAAAATTCATTGATATTCTCATTCCATTATCAGAAATTGCAACGATACTTGCAGCAACGTTTGACCAGGACGAAGTCAGGAGATGCGAGTTTTTTGCAAATGAGGTCTACAGGAAC
>JBAXMF010000257.1:0-4195 GCA_037134435.1 Methanomicrobiales archaeon
GTAATATTAATGATATTGGTTATTTCACCCCGGAGGTTCATAATTCCGCGAAGATAATCGGGAGAACAGGGTATTGGGGTAATTGGCATCATCTCAACAATCTCACGCGCGAGATTAATGTCCAGGGCGTATTTTTCCCCGCACAGTTCAAATTCCACCACATCAAACGTCAGGCTTTTTTCCGCGTCTTTCTTCTCAACCTCCTGTATTTCTTCGTTTACAGGGGGTGGTAGCGCAGGTCCGGCCTCTGGTGCAGGGACAATTTCATCCGGTACAACGGGAACCACCGTCACCTGGGGTGCAAGGTCCGTCTTTTTCGATTCTTCGTCGAGGAGTAACTTCAGTTCCTGGATTTCACTCTTCATCTGCTCTTCTTCCTGCAGACTGGCAGTCTTATCATAAAAGACTACCATGATCCCGGATAAATCCCCGGAAGCAGTGATCGTAGGAATACTGTACTGCTCTAACGCATGCACCCCTGACGGGAATTCAATAATCAGGTCACTGACATTGTGACGTTTGAATTTCAGGACATCCGAAACCCCGTTCCCCCGGGAGTTGACAATAGTGAAGTCCTGGTAATTCATGGTCTTCAATTCTTCAGGACTGATACCGCTGACCCGGCCGAACGCTTCATTGACATCTGTTATGCGCTGCGCGGGATCAAGGAAGAGAAGAGGCATCGGGTTTTTTCCGAAAATACTTTCTTTGAGGACTGATAATTCCAACAATTTTGATTCCTGTTCCTGCCTGGTACCTTCAAGCCCACGCAGACGAAGGATTTCAGAATTTTCCTCCTCCAGTTTCCGGTTGATATCATTTACTGCCTTCACAAGAGGCATCCAATGTTCATCAACACCAGAATCATCAATCTGCCCCGAATAATCGCCGTGTAGTCCTTTGCTGAGTTGCTCGTCGATGTTGGACCATATTGCATTTTCTCCGGTCCCAAACTGAACCGATCCGGACTGAACTTCAGGTCCCGGCCTGGTGCCCCCAAGCTCACGGAGACGAATTATTTCGGCATTTTCTTCTTCCAGTTTCCGGTTGATATCATTTACTGCCTTTACAAGGGGCTTCCATTGTTCATCAACACCAGAATCATCAATCTGCCCGGAATAATCACCGTGTAATCCTTTGGTAAGTTGCTCTTCGATGTTGGACCGTATTGCATTTTCTCCGGCCACCGACTGGACGGGTCCGGGCGCGGTCTGGCAGGGCACTCCAAGGAGGAGAACTTTCCTTCCCGCCTTCGCATTCATTTCAGGTCCAGCCCCTTCCACCGTATTGTCTGCTACCATTTAGAGATCCCCTCCCGAATTATTCCTACCATTTTTGTATTACCTCCGCTATCCCGGAATATGCCCGTCCAGCAGGACAATCCGGTGCAAAATGTGAGATTGGCAACCCCGCTTTCTGTGCCTCATATATCTCCCGGCTATACGGCACAGGATAGACCAGGTTGAAATACTTCCGGACGTCCCCTTCAAATTCGCGGATCATCTCTTCTTCTTTTGCCATGGCAGGCGTGTGTTTACGCGATATGCGCGAAATAAATCCCCGGATCCCTCCTTTGCCCTTCTCCTCGCAGTCCCACCGTGTGAGGATTGCAAGGTCGGGGGCAATTTTTTGACCAATAATTTCTTTAATGTCAGAAAATATCGTTAAGAGCGTGTGCAGACCCTGTAATGCAAACACCCCGCGATCGAAGGTAATTACCGTATGGTCTGATGCAACCAGCCCGTTTATCACAAACTGTCCCATTGAGGGGGGGGTATCGATCAGGATATAGTTATAGCGGTTTTTTACGGGAAGAAGAATTTCGGCAAGCATTCGCGCCCGCCCTTCGGTAGTATAGAGGAATGGCTCAGCACCAACCAATTCAAGACTCGAGGGGGCGATATCGATCCCGGACCTGGTTTTTAGGATGATATCGGTAATTTTAACGGGTTGGTAACCAGGGCATTTTCCCATAAAAAGATCATACATGCTGACCTTCAACGTGTCCGGGTCAATACCAAGACCTGAAGTTGCATTTGCCTGTGGGTCAACATCAACCACCAATACACTTTTACCAGATTTTGCGAGAAATCCTGCAATATTCAGGCAGGATGTCGTCTTCCCTGTTCCACCCTTGTGATGGGCAAATGCAATGACCGTGATCCGTTCCACCTCAACGTGATTATTCATCTTTCATCTGATTTTAATATACCAGATTTGAAATTTTGACTACTTCCACTATTGAATTTCAGTACCGTTTTTTGACTGAAGTTCAATTATCAAAGGAATATCCGGATACTACCCGGATAATTTAACTATTCACCGATAATTTCTTTGAAAAATTTCGAGGTTTGGACTCTATTACCGGAGGGGGAAATCCTTATCTCTGATATAATCTGGATTTTTTAGCTGTAAAGGGATAATTTTATCTGATCATTCGTGCATGACACTGTATAAGGAAGATCAAATGGACGATATAGTAATTTACCTTTTCAGCGCCGTGATGATGGTTATTGTTGGACTTGTAATCGGGTACCGGGTGACCATCCTATATTATAACAAGCGGTTCCTCGTGTTAGCCAAGCAGTGTGAAAACGTGCAGACGATCGCGCCACTTATTGCAGAACTAGAGAGGGAATCCTAGAATGACCCGAAAACAGGTTTTAAGAGGTGTACAACATGGTTGAACTTGTGGGGGAACTGACTATCTGTATTGTCACCTTATGTTTTGGGCTGCTCATCAGTTTCCAGCTGGCCCATATTTACCACGTGCGCCGCATTACAAGGTTAGCGCGGCGTTGCGTAGATTCAGGCACACTCGCGCCGGTCCTAGTGGAACTTGCAAAAACGCAGCAGCTGAACAACGTAAAAGATGTAGATCTTGATGAACCACTATCGTAATAACAGGCTTTTTTGATGGGAAAAATAATTATTTACAGCCATCCAGCTGTTCTTTCTGTTTTCTCATCAGCTGCTTTATTTTATCCCGGACATTATCCGGCATCCCACATAACACAGGGCTGCTGAATTCTTCCCCGTCGTCTTTTTCTATTTTTTTCACATCGATGGCATCGGCAAGTACTGGGTCAAGTCGTTTTGCATTCTCCCATGCTTTCCGTGCGTCATCATCCCTGTTTAGTCCCCCACTCAGGTTGATCCCTTTAAATGCCCAGAGGTTCGCATTCGACGGGTTCAATTGCAGTGCTTTTCCATAGTACAAGTCAGCCTCCTCGTACCTGCTCTCAAATGCAAGGAGGTCTGCTTTAAGGGCCATTTCATCTGACTGGTTCAGGAGGTCCTCTTTTTTATTCCAGGATTTTTTCACTCCTTCGGAAATAGTATCTTCAGCTCCCGTTAATCGTTTCTTGCAATAAGACTATAAGAATTTTGGGGATGAGGAAATTTCTAATTATCCAAATAGGGTCCTCATCTGCCGCCAGTTACCAGGGGTCAAACCAAAAAATGCATACAACGTGTTCCTTTGGTCTTTTTTGTCTGCAAAACGAGCGGTGCCGTACTACACCATGAAGTAAATGAGGGGGTTGAATCCCCAGGTTGTCGGAGTTTATGCAGGATTTGGAGGAGAATACTTTAACCACCCGAGAAAATTACTACCTATGAGTGAGACCGGACCAGCCTGCCGTTATATTTGCTTAGAGTGCGCGTATATTTATGACCCTGCAAAAGGTGACCCGAAGGGGGCCGTCACTCCTGGAACACCATTCGAAAAACTTCCTGACACCTGGCGATGCCCTGAATGTAAAATATGCAAAATTAAAAAAGGTGTATTCAAGCGATTGGATGCCTGAACCTGCTTACATTGAAATAATACCCCATAGGCGGTAATACGAACTTATTTTTCATGCGGCGCCTTTACGAGTCTTTTCCCTCATGAAACCGAATATAAAAAGCTGCCTTCCTGCAGGTCGGTTCTAAAGAAATATATAGGAATCGGAATAAGCTGGAAGTAATGAACCGGACCGGATATTACATCCTGATACTTTTCATCATGGCAATTGTGGTTTCGTCTGGTTGTATCGTCCCGACAAAGAATCAACCGGCACCAATAGACAGCCAGTCGGGAGGCACCAATTATTTAGTGCCTGGAACAGGAAGTGCACCCCAGCAGCAATCCCCGGTAGACACACAAAACCAGGGCGCCTCCAGCGGAGGTCCCACCCCTGCGCCTATCCCG
>JBAXMF010000258.1:0-4194 GCA_037134435.1 Methanomicrobiales archaeon
ATATTATGGTGCATGATTATGCCCCCAGCCGTTACCAGGGTGTGAAAAAGGCAGTCAGGCAGTTCTCAGATGAATATAAAATCCCGTATACCCCGCTTTCTGACATGAACGGCAGTGTCGTATTCGGGAAATAGACCCAATGATTTTTTTCTATTGGCTGGTCCTGATAACCCTGTTATATTTTCACCCGATGTGGGTAATTGCAGAACTGACCATTATGGTCGAAGAGGGGATACGAAAAACTTATCGGCATGAGAGCAGGAAATATGACGAAGGCGAAATTCGATTCTCCCTTATCGTTATTGTTGCCAATTAAAAAATTCAGGCCTTATTCGGAATCGCTCGCGATGACGACACTCAAAGGACGTATCATTCTTTCAACCCGGCATTTCCATCCGGAATGAATTACCTCCGCTGATGATGAAGGATGACATTAATTACTCCTTAACCTGGTGAATCTGGTTTCTGGGTATCCCTTCCCTGTTATTCCTCAACCCCTAACAGTTCATCGATCACTGACAGGGTCACTCCTTCTGCAAGGGAAACAAACCAGGCCTGGTTATTTTCCATGACAACCAGCCCGACGGGGTCTCTGGCAACCATACCCCCATGATCGGACCGCAGGGTAATATCCCGGATTACCGGGACGATGGTCCGTTCCCCGCAATCGAACGGGTCAGAAAACCTGAGGGTAGTCTTCATGCGGCCACGTCTCCGGGTTTCGTCCTCATCATTTTCATTATCTTCCGGGCGGCAGGGTGTTTCACTATTTTTACGGCATTCACAATTACCAGGAGGGGGTACGTGATACGGAACCGGGTAATGAGGTCTATCTCACAAACCTCATGATTGAATTCGGGTACCATGGTGAGATTGATCCGGCTTCCTGGAAGGAGCGGTATGAAGGCCCGGTACAGGCCATACATCATCCCGGTTGCGCTCGGGTCGCCAAGACCTATCCGTGCAGTCCCCCGGAGATAATCAAGCCGGGTATGACGGACCAGGTCACAGAATGTATCGAGTACCAGCCCACGGAGTTGGAGCAGGGAGGAAATGATTCCGGGGACATCGCCCGGACCCGGACCATCGGCGTGTTCATTTTCAGAAATCATAAAAGATGAAAGGGGCCGGTTAACCAGTCTGGCTCCGCCAACCATCACCGACAGTTGCGGGTCTTTGCCCGAAACCAGCACTTCAAGCCCGAAAATAAACCATGAGCATCCGAAAATACCCTTTGTTTCCGTTTCATGAATATGGAAAGAAAGCGAGATCCGAAAAGGGATAAGAAGAATAAGTACCTCTATGAGTGCTACGACGGTAATAATGCCCGCAATAAGCAATATCGCCGGGAAGGGGTCACTCATGGTGGAAAACCTGGCGCTACTCTGGTTTCCCGGACTCTTTCTTTTCCATCTGCCTGATTGCCTCGATTATCTGGGGGGCGACTTTGTCGCTCAGGGCATTGACGACCTGGACGAGCGTGGACTCTTTCCGGAGACTCATGACCTGGATGCCTGTCGGTCCTTTCACGTCTTTATAGAGGATGATCAGCGCAACAGGCTCGATCCCTGCCCCACCTCCGCTACCTTTGCCTCCTTCCGTTCCGCCGCCGCCACCGGCACCAAACCCGAACCCGAACCTGGTCACGGGTATGACCAGCTTGTCACCAAGGTCTACGGGGGTTCCAATCACATTGTCAGGCTGGAGGGATTCACGTAACTCCTCTGCCGTGCTTTTTAACATATCTTCAGGGGACATTTGTATCAACTCCTTACCTTTTGTTTTCATATTTCCATAACGTTGATCTGGTTAATGTAGTTATTGTGGGTGTCGTGGCGAAGGACAAACCTGCATGGGCATTGGGCCATGTGGGCAGAGGATTCTAATATCATCATCCCAAACGGGGATGGGTGGGAACTCTGGTAAAAAAATTGCCTGATATTGTTCCCTTGGATCCCCATCAGCCGTTGCAGCACTCACGATTTCGTAAAGCTGGGCTCCCGGGTCCGGGTATCGACCTGCTGATCGATGACCCGGTACCGGTTTCCATTATAATAATCAACGTATGCGACTACCTTATCAGTTCCTTTCGTCCCCTGGAATGTCACGACATCACCCTTGATCGGCTTTAACATCTTTGTCACCGTCTTCCCGTCAGACCCCGTAAATATCACCTCAACATCCTTTACCTGGACCTGTCCGTTCCCACCGGCAAATGTTACATCAAGGGTATTGTAAATGGGGTCCTTTTCCGCGACACTAACGGTTACTGCATTTTCCATGGGGATTATATCTGTCTGGCCCGTTGTTATGGAATTCGTCGGGACGGCGCCTGTCGTCCCTGCCGGCTGAACAGGGAGACTGCTGCACCCGGCAGAAATCACAAAAACGACAACCATGAGGATTGCAAAAGCTACGCGTTTCATGAAACTACATACATGAGGGGTTCCATTATAAATGTTCGGAATGGGTCACTCTTGATCTGAAGTGAAGCGATTCGAATGTCCCCTGCAGTTCACCCTTGTGTCAATGTATTCATAATCCGCATCCCAATGTTGACTCGTGCAGAAAAATTGAGGTCCTGTCCGCACAGGGCAATCGCGTGAAAGCAAGGCCTCCGGACTCATATGGCGCGTGAAAAAAGGTAGGTATAGTGGAATTATTACTCTTCTGTTTTCTCGCTATACCCTTCTTTCAAAATCTCCTGGTCAACTTCCCTGAGTAACCGCTGGATATCGATCCAGATGATCAGATCGTTGACATCCTTGTCTTTTATCCGGATCTTCTTCCTGATGATACCAATAATATTATTTCGTTCCCGGTTTACGGATGCCGCTGTGGTATCGACTTCCTTCCGCGAAAAGGTTGATACCGAGAGGACGTCATCGACCATGATCCCAATTTTTGACTTGGTGATCCGGTCATCGAGGACGATGATCCGGGATGTGGCCTCGTCTGTTTTCTTTTCACCCTGGATATGCATTAAGTTTTTTAAGTCGATGATGGTGGTAATTTCACCTCTCAAATCGATAATACCCCTAATATGCGGGGGAGTATCAGGGAGGTGGGTGATCCGTGTATACTCTACCACTTCCCGTACCTCGAAGAGGTCAACGGCAAAATGCTCGTCCCCAAGAAGAAATTCCACGACCTGTATATTGTCACTCAGTTTTTGGACCCCATCACCACTCGTTGCATGGGGGACATGTTTGCCCCCGGCTATCGGGCTTGCCGGGGTATCAACGTGGGTCGGGTGAAATGCCACACTCCCGCTATGGGTGACTTTGGTAACCTGTTCATCAGTCATGAAAACATCCCCCCCTTATACCTTGAACTTGGCCATCTCTTTCGAGACATTGTTCACAATCGTGTTCACTCCACCCATGACCTTGGTGATCTGGTCAATGGACGCGGAAGCTTCTTCTGCTGCGGCGGCAGAATCCATCGCATCTTTTGCGGTCGCCTGCACCATCCCGTGAACTTCGGTGACGCTGGCGGTGACTTCTTCCACCGTTGCAGCCTGTTCCTCACTCACACTGGCTACCTCCACCACGTTTTTACTGATATCCTCAATGGCCTTTGCGATATCCTTGAATGAACGGAGTGTCTGGGTCAACGCCTCGCTTCCCGCCTTCACTTCACGGTTGGATGATGCGACGGCTTCACCGGCAGCGATAGACTTCTTCTGGAGTGTCCCAATCATCTCGGCAATATTCCCTGCGGATGCCCTTGATTCCTGTGCCAGCGATTTCACTTCGGTGGCGACCACGGCAAAGCCCCTGCCTGCTTCACCTGCACGGGCCGCTTCAATTGCTGCGTTGAGGGCGAGGAGGTTCGTCTGGTTCGCAAGGTCGGAAATCAAGCCGACGATCTTTCCGATCTTGTCCATCTCTGCCTTGATGTCCACAATGATCTTTTCTACTTCGGCTGATGAGGCGGTGATGCTCTGCATGCCACGCTCTGCCTGCTCGGCAAGGCCGGTACCTTTCTCACTCAGCGTATTTGCGTCTTCGGTCAGTTGTGATACCTTTTCGGCCTTCTGGGCGACGTCAGTCACCGTCTGGTTGAGGTCTTCCATTGCCCGCAATACCTGGGCAATGCCTTCATTTCCACGTTCGGCATTGGTACTCACACCTGCTGCATTCTTTGCGATCTGTTCCGCACCTGAAGATACTTCTTCGATACTGGCATTTG
>JBAXMF010000259.1:0-4182 GCA_037134435.1 Methanomicrobiales archaeon
ACTCTCCATAGGCACCCTCTTCAAACAGCTGGAATGCCTGCCGTTTTCTCATACCTAAACCCGTCACGTACGTTTCCTTCCGAACCTGAGTGTTACAAGGTTGGTAAACATTGAGAAGGCGTCCTGGCCTTTTACCCGTGAATCCCCCTTATTCTGCCATATAATTGGAAGTTCTATCACCACTAACCCGGATTGCCTCATCCGCCAAATCAGTTCCACATCAAATTCGAACCCGGTGGAGGTAATGGATGGAAGGACAGACCCCAATGGACCACACTTAAAGATTTTTGCCCCGCACTGGGTATCATAATACGGCAGGCCAAAGAGGAGCCGGATTATAAGATTAAAAGTCCGGCTTTCCAGCCTCCGGAATATACCCTGGCGTGTGGTCACCATTGACCCTGGCACGTACCGGGAACCGATCACACCATCGGCTTTTCCAAGTCCGTTAAGAAGAGAACTCATCTCCCCGAGTGATGTCGAGCCATCCGCATCCATGTACCCTGCATACGGCGTTGCTGCTTTTCGGAGGCCTTCCCAGATAGCCTTTCCTTTTCCAAGCCGGCCTGGATATTCCAGGCAACGAACATGCATATCCGGGTTTACCGTTGCAAAATCACGAATTATATCCGCGGTCTTATCGTTCCCATCGCAGATAAACAGGTAGGTGGCCCCTGAACCCCGAATATCTGAAAGAAGTATCTGGATACGCTCTTCCTCGTTATAGGCAGGGACAACAAGGGTACACGCTGCCATCCCAGTAATTTGATCTGTTTGTTCCAGTATACTCCCTCCGGATCGAATCAGGCCTGTTGCACCGTAGGATTCACACAATTCACGCCCTGATATTTTTCACCGCCCGTCTTCAGGCGCCGCATGAATGGCTGACCCGTGGTATCGGCGCAGTACATAAACTGCGCGTCAGATGGGACGGATTACTGCGTCACCCGTACCGTTGTACCTCTATATCTCGGGGCACAACGGCAAATACATTACGTAGATTTATCCTGCTGGTGTTTTGTAAGGTGCTCAGCTAAGGCAGTTCCAGGACGGCAACGCTCTGCTATTAACAAGGCCGTTTCACGGAGTGACTGGTGGTCACGGAGACAGGAGGCGGGAGGCGGGCTTTTTCTCAGTAGTGCAGAACTGTTCTCGGTGATCTGGATCAATTCGGTAGCGATGACCGCATTCAGCCATACGAGGTCACGGAGTAACTCCGTCACCTCTTTCTCCTTTAAAGGTTCATTCGGCATGCTGAAAAAGAATTGTCACACAACCAGATGAATACATCATTTGGGTTTTCTGCAAAAACCCTTATTGTACCGGCAACGAAGATAAAGGGGAAGAAAATGAGTTATATTGCGAGGATCAGGGACTATGGAAGAGATGCAAACCCATTTTTTTGCCTGATGGGCATTGATGTGGTCTCGTTTGATAGTGGGAAGGCCACGCTCAGCATGAGAGTCAGGGACGATATGCTCAACGGGGAAGGTTATTTACAGGGGGGTATGTTTACCGCGCTCGCTGACGAGGCCATGGTGCTTGCTGTATACTCCCTGCTCGACGAAGACCAGGTTATCGCCACCATATCTGAGTCCACCAGTTTCATGAGGGGGGCCGGACCCGGCATGGTCCTGGTTGCGGAAAGCCGTGTTATTAAAAAAGGGAGGAGAGTGGCATTCTCCGAAGCTGATGTGAGGCTTCTGGAGAAGGCTGATATTATCGCCCATTCGTCCGCCTCATATGCAATTTCAACCACCACGAAAAGGCCTGGCCCAGGCACCCCGTAATAACACGCTACGACCGGTTTTCAGGTTTTCCCGACAGGCCTGCCAGGTCAGTTATCCAGCAAACCAGGGGGAAGTGACCGCGATCCCTTTTTCATACCTGGAGGCAACCAGACATCGACGATCTCTTTTTCCCAATCTCCCGAGAGGCAGGGCAATAGAACTATCATAAAATGAATGATAATAAATAATTATAACTGTACCTGGTGAACGGGGGATCGTGTGAAGTATATTTTTATTACCGGCGGAGTAATGAGCGGGCTTGGAAAAGGGATTACCGCAGCGTCTGTTGGACGCATCCTTAAAAGTCGTGGTTACAAAGTAACGGCGGTAAAGATTGACCCGTACCTCAATATCGACGCCGGCACGATGAATCCCGGCCAGCACGGCGAGGTCTTCGTCCTATCAGATGGCGGGGAAGTGGACCTCGACCTTGGGAATTATGAGCGGTTCCTCGATATTGACCTTGGTGTAACCCATAATATTACGACAGGAAAAGTCTACCGGACGGTCATCGAAATGGAACGCCGGGGTGATTACCTTGGTGAGACTGTACAGATCATCCCCCATATCACCGAACAGATAAAGACCTGTATACGGAATGCCGCAGAAACTTTAATTAACGGCGATGAACAGGCAGAAATATGTCTCGTTGAAGTCGGCGGCACGGTGGGCGATATTGAGAGTATGCCATTCCTTGAAGCAGTCAGGCAGATGCGGGGAGAACTCCCTGAATCTGACAGTCTCCTTATCCATGTTACCCTTATCCCTGCGGATTCGATGGGAGATATGAAGACCAAGCCTACCCAACACTCGGTCAAGGCACTCCGTGAACTCGGTCTTTACGCGGATATCATCGTCGGAAGGAGTGAGCAGCCGATAGGCCCCAATACAAAACGTAAGATTTCGGCGTTCTGCGACCTCCCACAGGCAGGCGTGATCAGTGCAGCGACGGTCCCTGACATTTACCAGGTCCCGATGGAGATGGAGAAGGAAGGTCTTGCGGACGTCCTTTCGAAGCACATGGGCCTTGAAAAAAGGCCGGTGAACAGCGACTGGTACAGCCTCGTGAACCGGGAGTACACGAGCCGCGTAAGCGTTGCGATCGTTTCCAAATATGGAATAGAGGATGTCTACCTGAGTATTAAAGAAGCACTCAAACATGCGGGACGTGCACTTTCTACCGAGGTGAAGATCGGATGGCTCGATGCAGAACGTTACGAACCGTCACACCTGGAGGAATATGACGGGATCCTGATCCCGGGAGGTTTCGGACCGCGTGGAATACAGGGTAAGATCGATGCCATCACCTTTGCCAGGACATCCGGTATTCCGTTCCTCGGCCTGTGTCTTGGGTTCCAGATGGCGGTTGTCGAGTATTCGCGAAACGTACTCGGGTGGACTGATGCCACGAGCGAAGAGTTCGGGGAAGGCAGGCATGTGATCGCAATCCTTCCCGAGCAGGAGAACGTGAAAAACCTGGGGGGTACCATGCGGCTTGGTAACTACCCGGTTACCATTAAGGAGGGGACACTGGCGAAGCAGCTCTACGGGTGTAACGAGATCATTGAGCGGCACCGCCACCGGTACGAAGTAGACCCGGGTTCCATAGGCACGCTGGAAAAGGCAGGGGTGGTATTTTCAGGGACCTGGGGTGACCGGATGGAGATCCTCGAGGTACCGGAACACCCATTCTTCTTTGCTTCCCAGTTCCACCCTGAGTTCAGGTCACGGCCGACGCGACCATCACCCCCGTTCCTCGGGTTTGTGGAAGCATGCCGTGAGAAAAATAAAAAAATCTGAAACTTTGGTGAACGAATGGTTAATGCAGCAAAATTCATCGATCAGGCAATAACGGAGATCCGGGATACCGCAGCCGGCAGGGGTGTTGTCATGGCCCTATCAGGCGGAGTTGACAGTTCCGTTGCAGCTGCACTGGCGGCGAAAGCAATTGGGCCAAAACTGGTGCCGATTTATGTCGATACCGGGCTGATGAGGAAAGGTGAGACCGAACGGATCTGTCACCTGTTTGGTGACATGAATCTCAAGGTGATTGATGCATCGGTTGAATTCCTCTCTGTCCTTAAAGGGATTACAGACCCGGAAGCAAAGAGGAAGGCCATTGGCGAGCAGTTCATACGCGTCTTCGAACGTGAGGCAAGAGAAACAGGAGCAACAATGCTCCTCCAGGGGACGATCTACCCGGACCGGATAGAGAGTGAAGGGGGCATCAAGAGCCACCATAATGTTGGTGGGATGCCACTTCACATGGAATTTGAAGGGGTGATGGAACCGCTCCGTGACCTTTACAAGGACGAAGTAAGGGATGTTGCCGGCGCACTCGGGCTTCCGGCAGAAATTCAGCACAGGATGCCATTTCCAGGGCCCGGGCTCG
>JBAXMF010000260.1:0-4181 GCA_037134435.1 Methanomicrobiales archaeon
GAGTGATGCCAAGGGTTGCTGAATGATCAGAACAGAGGATATAATCATATCCATGCGTTTCACCGTTCACCGCCAGTTGTTCCAGGGTAAGAGATCCGTCACTCCAGTCAGAATGGACATGAAGATCACCCCGGATATCAGTTGGACCGACTAGTTGTGGTAACTGGTAATTCTTTGCGAGCTCGATTTCGCCTTGGTTTTCACGCAGCTCAGGAATGATAGTTTGGAGTCCAAGGAATGCAAACATATCCTGTTCATTGGAAAACTCATGGATCTTTCCATCTGCCCGTTCCTGTACTCCATATTCGTTTACCTTCCGGCCGGATTCAATGGCAATTTCCCGGAGACGGATATTGAATTCTTTTGAACCTGTCAGGTAGATAAGCATGGACCCTAACTGGTGTTCATGGGTAAACCTGATATCCACCCGGTGTCCGAGGACTCGAACCGATGTCCGTCGTTCACCTTCATCAATCACCTCGTCAACACGATTTTTTAGTTTTGGATTGATAACAGATGCGGATTCTGTGGTAACAATATCAATATCTCCAATGGAACTTTTTCCCCTGCGGTAACTTCCGGCAACCACCCATGTTCCCGGCGTGAAAGCCCCGGACAGTTTATTAATGACAGATTCTGCCTCTACCCGGTCCATGCGCCCGCCGGCCGCACGGTAAAGAGCAATAGACCGCAGAAAACCCTGTTCTTTTTTCTCACCAAATCCCTTCAGTGACCGGATACGATGACCTTCGGCTGCCTTCTCAAGGTCACCAATGCCCTGGACATTCAATTTTTTCCAGAGTACTGCAATGGTTTTTGGCCCTACCCCTTCCAGGTTAAGTAGCTCAACCAGGGACGGAGGGACCTTGGCACGGAGTTCTTCCAGTTCATTGCAGGTACCGGTTTTCCCGATCTCCCGCACCTTCTTTGCAATCGCCGGGCCTATCCCCGGGACCAATATCAAATCTTTCTCACTCATCAATGCAACAGGGTTGTTGATACGATCTATGATATCCGCAGCCCTGTAGAATGCACGGATTTTAAATACATTGTCTCCGGTGATTTCCAGCAGCTCACTGAGTAATAACAGCTTTGATGCAACTTCCCGGTTTGAGACCTCCGTCACAGTATAGATACTCATGGAATATTCCCTGTTGTAAGTAACTGGAATGGTGAACAGGTAAATTTGTTTCTTTTTACCACTTTTGTAAAGGATATCTCTAAAAAACAGTTCTGCCCGGAATTTCGGTATAAACAGGAAGGCAGACCACTGCTGAGGTGGCTTGCCCCCTGCCCGGATACTTTTGCATTACCATTCACTGGTCAGGGGCTTGTTCTTCAAATATTTTTACCGATTTCGGCATAATACCGGGCCTCTTATCCGTCATCCAGGAAGTATATGAAAGAACATGGACATAATACTCAAGATAACCTCGTATGAAATTGGAGATACCTTCACTGCGTCGGCCGAGGACCAGGATCACAAACCACTGGATAAACATCAAAATTCCGGCTATGAATCCATATATTATCATAACGATCGCGATTGCAATACTGTAAAATATTCGAACAAGGAGTTCCCATCTTCGGGCCTTATGTTCGAACGTAAAAAGCTGGGACATCGTTTTTTCTGTATCTGACATTTTTATTCACCTTCACTGGGCCGGACAGGATTAAAACTCTGTCCCCGCCGGTCTTACCTGTACGTTACCTCTTTGCCTGAAAAATGTTACTGGCCTGGTGTGTATCAATACATAAATTCTCGGGATTTTTATGGATGCACATGTTTTTAAGCCTTGAAAACGAAGTAGTTAGGTCAGTTTCTAATCTGATAACGTCTTGTCCCGGTAGGGTAGTGGATATCCTAGAAGCTTGCGGAGCTTTTGACCCGGGTTCAAATCCCGGCCGGGGCGTCTCTGTTTTTGGTTAAGAGCCCAGTAACATTTAAGAGTACTAACCGTCACGAAGTTGTCATGGCTAAAGTACGCAATCGAGCACCACGACGTGAAGATCGTCCTTTTCATAATATTAAGCTGGAATATGCAGAAAACTCTCTTGTCAGAGCAGAGGCTTCGCAGCGGGTCACGAAGGAGGATGGACACCTTATCAGGTTGTATATCGCAGAACTCACAGCAAACCAGAATATTAGTAAGAGCCGGTCGAACAAACTCACGTATATCCTTATTCGGTGGCGGGATTTTATCGGACCGTTCTCTATCAATACGCTGCTTGAGCTCTATAGCGGGATTGAACAGCTGAAGAAGGCTAAAAAGCTCGATGGAGCCCCCTACACGCAGAACTCACTCCGTGATTTTCTGGGTGCATTGAAGCGTTTTTATCTCTGGCTGATAGAAAATTCAGTCTCAACAATTCTGCCGAAAAAACTCCGGAAGATCAAGGTTCCAAAAATTGATACCATGTCCGTCACCGCTGGAGACCTTCTCACCCGGGAAGAGGTGAAGATGGTACTGTCTGCATGCCAGTCATCCCGGGACCGTGCCCTTATTTCGGTGCTCTATGAAGGCGGATTCAGGATTGAGGAGATTGGAGCGCTCCAGTGGGGCCAGGTAAAGTTTGACGAGTATGGTCTGGTTATCAATGTTAATCTCAAGACCGACTGGCCCCGATATGTGCGACTGGTCTCATCAACATCGTACCTTGCCGCATGGAAAGCAGATTATCCCTGCCTGATAGACGAGGAAGGTCTGGTATTCATGTCTTATTCTCACCAACCGATCACCTACCCTGGTGTATCTGCACAGGTGAAAAAAATTGCTAAACGAGCAGGAGTTACCAAGCATATCCATCTGCATCTCTTCAGGCACACCCGTGTTACCCACATGAAGGAAGAGGGGTATAGTGAATCCACCATCAAACAAATGTTATGGGGCAACCCGGATTCGAATATGCTCTCGACGTATTCCCATACCACAAACGACACCATCGACGATGAAGTCCTGGAAAAGCATGGCCTCCACAGGCCGCGAAAGTATAATCGCAAGGAGATGGCAGCCCGGGAATGTCCTTTTTGTCACCAGACAAACGGCCCCACGCACGAGTACTGCGTTACCTGTGGCAGACCGCTCACCGAGGATGCCAGGGTCCAGGTTAGTATGGCGGTAGAGGAGATTGAATCACATCCTGCCTACAAGGCACTCATGGGTGAGATGAAGGACCGGCTCCAGTCCATGGCAGATACCAATTTTTCCTGACCTTTTTTTCCGATATCTATTACAAATCTTCCTGCATTTTCTTCGAATAAAATCCGGGCACTTTTCATCCTTGGATCGTGAATTGGTTCCGGGTATTGACGTATGAATTTGTAATCCGGCGGTTATATGAGCTTTTTTAAATTTAGTTTATTGCTGCAATCTGAAGGTTTTCGGGGATATTTGCCCGGGATAACTCATCTATAATTAACTGGATTGCCAAAAAAGACTCTGCGCGTCGCACAATGTGGTCAGGCTGATCGTTACTTAAATTGATTCTATGAAAAAAATCGCACGTGGCTTTAGGTGCCGATCCTTACACATCGAACCTGTTTCTGACTTAATATGGGTTCAGATATCCATATAGAGTCGTTAAATTGCTTTGATTGCAAAAAGGTTAATAAAGACTGTACCGCCTAACTATAATTATGACAAGGCAGAAAATCCCCGGGAAGGGTGTAAATTATAAAATAAGGGGGATACCCCGCGTTTCCATGAAGGTGTCCAGATGGTAGCAAGGAAGATATCAAAGGAGGTACTTGACCACCTGCCGAGTGACCTTCATCGACTGGTGGCTGATGAATGTTTTATCCAGACGGGAGAGTGGGTCGTCGTTGAACCACGTTCAGGTAACGGAACAGTACGCCGCAAAGACAGGGAGGATAGCGCATGAAGGAGCACTTACCCTTCCATTACCAGGCGGGGTTGAAAAAATATGGAGCAGGTGATAAACAAAATCAGAATGAAACGAAGAAAATATCATCTGGTTCGGTGGCTCCGTTAAAAGGTGGGGGTGCGTACAGAATCGTTTTTTTATCAGAAATATACAATGCAAAAAAAATCAATAAAACGCCTGTACCGTTTGGACTTATCAAAACCCTGCCTAGTTATACCAGATCTGATTATTATAAATTAAAAGAATCTGACCTGATACTGGAAAAAAGCATCAATGGGGTCAATGGATTTGTTTTA
>JBAXMF010000261.1:0-4179 GCA_037134435.1 Methanomicrobiales archaeon
GGAACACCCTGGTCGGCGTATACGATACCGGTCAATGCAATGACCATTCCGAATAATACCAGCGTAATAATCCCAATTTTAATATGTATCAACTCCTTCAGAACCGAAAGCTTCCTTACGGTACCCACACTGAATTCCGTTTGGTTATATCGCAAATAAAGGTATCTTTTTCCTTTGACCGTTGTATCGCGATTTGACCGTGAGATTGGTTAACAATGGCGTCTCGTAAACCCTGCACTGCATCGTCTCAAGGGGGCCATATCCAGTGGTGAAGGCAGGGATCCCGAAACTATCCTTTTTGCATCCGCTCACCGCTCAAAGTGTGGAGATACCGGAGCGAATGATTCGTGACAAGGGATAATTATGTATACAGGGAGGGGGTAACTAGACGATGTGTGAGGGTTATTTTGTGGTAGCAGTGGCGCCATAAGATAACAGGTAACGTGTCAGCAGGTTATCTTGTCATACGGTGCGGGGGCTGTAAAACTTTTACCTATGTCGACCGTTTCCAGGAGTGGAAACTGTGCCCGGTTTGTGGGGCAACGATTGACATTCAGCGTGCCGGCCACTACCTTGAAGTAGAAGATTTCAGGGTTGCAGAGAACATCGTGGCCCAGCTCGAGCAACACCTGCACAAGACAAGGAAGAAGGACCTTTCTCATGATGAGCGTGAAAAGCTAAGGGCGCAATACACGGAGTGGATCAGGGGGCAGATCTGAACCTTCTTTGTCCGAAAGTCCACCTCCCTAAGCGTTTGGCCCGGGACACTGGCCCGGGCCATTGTCACGTGATGTCCGTCAAGTCCGGGGAGGACAAGCCTGCCCTTTCACAGTACACAAGTGGCTTTCCGCACAGGTTGCAGAAGATAGCCGGTTGATCTCCGCCAGGTGTGGGTGGAGCCGGTAGTACCGGTTTCCGGAATTTGATTATCTACGGCCCCTGAATATTCCGTACCTTTTTTGAAAAACCGCCGATACACTGCACAATATGTGTAAATGGATACATAGTGTGATTCATTTTATCAATGTTTTACATAATGTGCCACCATGTTTTTTAAATTGCTCTAAATACTCCAATCCTAAAAATTATACGAAGTGATCGGTCACCAATTTGCCGGTCTCAAGAGTGCAAGAACATGAAGTACAGGTTTGCATCCCGCATGGAAAAGACTCCCCGGTCGTTTATCAGGGAGATACTCAAAGTGACTGAAGACCCAAAAATTATATCATTTGCTGGAGGGCTGCCTAATCCCGCGCTCTTCCCGGTAGATGCACTTACTGAGGCGGCACAGGATGTCCTTGCCGAGGATGGGATGTCGGCACTCCAGTACTCTACAACGGAAGGTTACCTGCCACTCCGTGAATTTATTGCAAAACGGTACCTGCAGCGGACCGGACTGTCCATCTCACCCGAACATATCCTGATCACGAATGGTTCACAACAATGTCTCGACCTTATCGGGAAGGTGCTTATTGACCCGGGAGATCCGGTGGCCATCGAAAGGCCTGGATACCTGGGGGCAATCCAGGCGTTTTCGCTCTACGAACCTCAATTCGTCGAAGTGCCGCTGCTTGAAGACGGTCCTGACACGGCCGTATTGTCGCAGGTCCTGGATACCTATTCGCCAACGTTGTTCTACGGTGTACCTAATTTCCAGAACCCCACCGGTATATCGTACTCCGGGGAAAAGCGAAGCGAAGTTGCGAACGTCCTGTCGGAGCACGACACCCTCTTTATCGAGGACGATGCGTACGGGGAACTCAGGTTCAGGGGGGACGACCTGCCCCTTGTTAGCAGTTATCTTCCCGGACAGGGGGTGATCACCGGGTCATTCTCAAAAATTATTGCCCCGGGAATGAGGATGGGCTGGATTACTGCACCACCCGAGGTGTTCGCACAGGTGGTGACTGCAAAGCAGGCATCAGACCTGCATTCCAACTACCTGACCCAGCGGATTATCTACAAATTCCTGGCCGATAATGATATCGATCAACATATACGGCATATCCGCGAGGTGTACCGATACCAGCGCGATATCATGGTTCGGATAATCGAAGAGACATTTCCACCCGGCATAACGATCACACGCCCTGATGGTGGGATGTTCCTCTGGGCCACGTTCCCCCCTGGTTTTTCTACGATGGACCTCTTTCATATCGCAATTAAGGAAAATGTTGCGTTTGTGCCCGGTAACCCCTTTTATACCGATGGCAGCGGCTCAAATACCATGCGGCTGAATTATTCGAATTCTGACGAGGAACGGATTGTTGAGGGGATCACCCGGTTGTCAAAGGCAATCCGGAGGACACTCAAAGATTAATTATCCTGAACCCTGGTCCTGAAAAAAGTCATCCGGTCCGGGGAGGATGGAGTTGGACTGGGCCAGATCATCTATGTTTTTTTGGTCTTTTTATCAAATTCTTCCCGTCCGAACGAAAAAACTGCTCTTGAGGTCTATCTGAATCAATCACTCGCCGGCGGAATCGGGTGGATAAGATCCAAATTAGGGTCCAGAGGAAACCCCACCACCAGGGTACCCAATTGTTGCATGGTCACCCCAATCATAGAACAAGAGGGTGTGGATGAAATTCCTGGTGTCCGGAACCTGGCTCCCGGAAATTTTCCTTGCATCTGACACGGGGATAACATCCCGTCTCTACTCACGCGTCCTTCCTTCGCTGCCCTATTTTCGCGCAATGATTGCTTTCGCTGCCAGGTAACCGGTTGAAAACGATGCCTGCAGGTTGTATCCCCCGGTATCTCCGTCGATATCAATCACTTCCCCGACAAAATATAACCCCGGGACCAGACGGGATTCCATCGACTTTGGATCAATTTCCTGCAGGGACACCCCGCCCCTTGTTACCATCGCTTCCTGGAATCCCCCTAATTTCCCTACCGTTATTGGAAATTCCAACAGGTTGGTAACAAGGGCATTCCTCTGCTGCTTTGTGAGATGTGCACAGGTCAGGTCATCGGGGACACCTGATAATTTCAGCAGTGTTGTCACGAGACGTTCCGGGACCTTGTACTGCAATACGATTGTCTTTACGTTGGATACCGGGTGAGCAGCAATCTTCTCCGTGAGGTCTTTTATAAAATCATCTTTCGAAACGGGACCTGCAAATGATAACCTGATCGTATCAAGAGGGTGGATAAACCGTGAATAGTCAAGAATTCCCGGGCCTGACAATCCCTGGTGTGTGAAGAGCAGGTCACCCCTGTGGCTGCCAACTTTTTTCCCGTCCCTCCAGAGCGAAAAGTGCAGTGATTCAAACGAGATGCCGGCAAGTTCACCGAACGGGTACCCATCGGCGATGACCGGTGCCAGTGCAGGGGCAGGTCCTACAATCGTGTGACCGAGTGACGAGGCGAAACGGTACCCGTCTCCCGTTGATCCGGTCCCAGGATACGAAGTTCCTCCTGTTGCGATAACAAGCAAACTCCCGCAATACGTCGTTTCCAGGGTAACAACAAAAAAATGCCCATCTGCATTGCGCACTTCCTGCACTGGCGAATGGTACTGTATAGTCACCCCGTGGGTTGAACATTCCTTCTCCAGAATATGGAGCACATCGATCGATTTCAGCGTTGCGGGGAACACTTTCCCTGCTGCTGTTGTCACCATATCGAGTCCGTGCTCCCGGAAAAAAGCGACAAGGGTGGTATTCGGAAAATTCATCAGTGCAGGTTTAATAAATTGACCATGGTCCCCGTAGTGCGCAAGGAAATCCAGAATGGGTCCGTTATGGGTAATATTACACTGGCCTGTACCGGCCAGCAATAATTTTTTTCCAGGGATTGGATTCTTTTCAATCACCAGTACGTTTTTCACTGTTGCGCTGGCATTTGCTGCACAAAATAACCCTGCCGGCCCGGCACCGATAATAATTACATCAAACGTTTTGTTCGTTGTCATCCGATCCTGTACCGCAGGAGTGCCGCCACGCCGCCGAGCGCATCCAACCGTTTCCCTGGTTCAAACCCGGTAGAAAAAACAACCACACGGGCATCCGATCGCTCCACCTGGTCCATTATCATTACAATTTCCGGGTCACGTATCAGGGTATCAACGACCAGTATCTCCTCGATCGCACCGCATTCCCCCGCATTTTTCACCTCGGTACGTCCATAGGCGACCGGCCCACCCTTTGAAATTCGCTTTAAAAACTCCCCCAT
>JBAXMF010000262.1:0-4155 GCA_037134435.1 Methanomicrobiales archaeon
ATGTGGTTCCGGGGCCCCTGCCAGGTGACGCTCTATTATTTCCCGGAGGAGGTAGAGTCTGGGTTTACCCTTCTCCTTGGCCTGAATATCAAGAGTCTCAACGTCCTCCTCCTTCAAGAGGACCTTAACTGTCTTGTCCATACGTTGTGGTTATGTTGAGGTGCCTCATGAGACCTCCGGTTTGTTATCGGTACCTGATATGGGCCCTTGAGGGTCTGGGGTGAATAATTCCCGGGTCCTGGGTGGGGGGAGTTCGAGGGGGGAGGGGTAAACGGAGTGTGTCTCTCCGTTGAGATATGGGTTTTTAGGACTAAAAGGTATAATGGGGTATAATTTTTCTGAATCGTTATACCTTTTTTTAAAAAAATATCTCTTTAATTTATTGTTATTTTAACTAAATACTTATTATTCTTATTAATTATACTTATTATACTTATTATACCTTTATTTTCTTATATATGATATTACACCTATTATACCATTACTTTCAAAACCTGCGTACTCTCAAGATGGTAACTCTCTCCCGGAGTCATGGTCCCGCCTGGGGAAACCTTACCGTCTATCGGGTTAGGCCCCTCATATGATACTGTTAAAATGATATAATTGGTATAATTTGTATAATTATTACAAATAACCATTTAATTTGAATTTAAGGGTCAAAAAAGAGTTGAAAAATTATACCTCGTCTGTAAAAAATTATACCTCGTTATACCTTTTGGGTATAATTTCCTTATTCTGGTATCTTTTCCTGGTAGTCCTCCGGGACCTCTGCATATTCATAGAATACGTCTCGGTCAATGTAAACGACCTTTTGGCCCTTGTATGCGGCGGTCTCTTGTAGTTTACTCCGTTGTTTTTCAAGTGGGTTGAGATAGTCCAATAGTCCGGTCAGTCCTCCCGGGACCTCAACGCCTTTCTTTGCCATACCTGCCAGGAGTTTATTGTTTACGGTAATTCGTGTTGAACTGATATTCACGATATACGGGGGGAGGAGGTGTCTCGCCTTCAGTTGGTCTAACCGGAGGGGCCACGTATCCGGGAAGTAGTCCGGTTTTAGGTGTTGCCTCAATGTTTGCAGAATATCCACCCTCATGAAGTTCACCGCCTCGAGTACGGGGTCAACCTCCGGGAGGTCATGAGTTACCGCAACCTCTCGCAACCATACCGGGTCCGGGAGGCCCTGACCCTGGTATAACAGGTGTAATATCTCATACCCTGCCTTGACCTGGTCGTTGACGGTTATGAGTCTTTTAATACCGGGCCACTTGAGGGGAGAGGTGTACATGTTTATCAGGGCTGCCCCTATGTGGGACAGTCTCTCCTTCTCCTGGTTAAGTCTGGTATCAAAGGCCTTTGCCTTCTCCTCGGTCTTTTTGTATCTCTTGGTAAATGTCACCGGAATAAGTCTCTCCGGGATACCGGTATACAATTCCGGGAGGTAATTGCAGGATAGGATAAGGGGGGCGTATGCGTAAAACGCCTGTTTTTTAAACCCCTTCTTGGCGAGTATCCTCTCCTTAATGAGGAGGGAGGTGGTCGAGGACTTGAGAAGGTCGGCGATACCTGGGACCGATAGAATATTTCGGACCTCGTCTAATGCCAGGGGGAATGTAGTTTTTGATAAGTGGGTTGCCAGTTGGGGGGCGGATAGTTTCGCGGCCCCTATTACTGACTGCTCGAGGGGGAGGCCCCAAATATATGAGTTTATTTTCTCCAGTATCGTTTTCCCGGTATGAGGGGTTCCGGTCAGGAGGAGTATCTTGACTTCACCGCCTGCCAGTTTCTTGACCACTGACAGGGGGCCGGAGACCATGAAGTATAATGGGATAAGACAATGGTCACATGCCCCCTCCTGGGCGGGGTCGTCTCCCACCGCGTAGAATGTCATTACCTCGTCAAGGAATTTTAGGGCCTTCCGGGTCTCTACCGGTTTATACTCCGGGAGGTGTGTTTTATACTCTCTCCAGTTTGAGAGATAGGCCCTCCCTTTCTCGTCCTCAAAAATACCCGTTGCCGGAATAGAGGCCTTATACTTAATTTTGTTTTCAATTTCCAACTGGTCAATGAGGGAGGATACCGCCTCATGTACCTTGGTCCTTGACCTGACCCCTGGTTGGTTGCCTGCCAGGTCTGAGGTAATGTCTGATAATTCCCTCTCCTCATACGGGATAGTCTGACCCCTCTTCTTGGCACTTACGAGGGTCACGGAATACGAGACCTCGGAGGGGGTTATGGGGTTACTGTGTTTTGTCACGTCCCGTATGTAGTATGAGACAATGAGGTCGTCCCGTTGGGTTGCCTTCCCACTTACCGGGACCTTGTTCGTCCGGGCCACAATTCCCTTCTCCGGGAGGTTCCAGTATGAAAGTTCACAATTTGAGGCCCCCTCCTCCCATACAGAAACCGGGGCAGGGACCCTAATACTGGTATTGTGGTTTATCTCCCGTTCTCGTTCGTTTATTGCCCTCTTAATATCGTCCGTTTCAATATCGGGGTCTCTCTCGAGAATAAGACCTATTAGGGCGGTTTCGTCCTCTGCCATATTCCAGAAATTATCTATCAGGTCGAGGAGGTCCTCCCTGGTTGCCTTGGTCGGTACTCCCGGGGCAGGGACCGGTGGTGGTGGTGAGTCTGATATTTTAGGGACGTATACCCGGACCTCGTTAAGTTCTGCCTGGGTCGGTTCTTTCGGGGTTATCGCCTTTGCCGGAGTTGTTATCTCCTGACCATTTACCTCATTCCGTTTCTGCCCTCTTGTACGTCCTGCCTCCTTCTCCCGGTCCATCCATGCCTTATTACGGCATATAGACCCGCAATACTTCTGTGTTTTCCTGTCAGGGTGAATGGGGGTCCCGCAATATAGACAGGTTGCCAGGGCCGGGACCGTTGGGCCTTTCTCGGTCACGGTCGGTGGTGGTGCCGTGGTGTAATTGAGAATATCGGGAGTCATGGTCCCGGCCTTATTCCTCCGGGGCGGTCTCAATAATTATCCTGGTATCAATGACCTCGACCGTTGCCGGTATACCGTGATAGTCCAACATTTCGACCAGGGTGTCCCGGAGGTCGTATAAGTTGACCCGGTCCTCGGTCATGATACCACCGGAGAGGATAAGGTACTCAAGGCCTCCCGGCCGGCCTGGGTAATGGATAGGTACCGGGTGTTGGTCTGGTCCAACTTCTCTTTCAAGATAAGGCCCCGGGCCGTGAGAGTGCGTACCCTAACCAGGATATAACTCTCGCCTGACCGGGTGAGAAGTTGACGTATAATTTCTGCCTGCGTTACCTGACCTCGTTCTGACAGTGAGGCCAAAATATCAATATCCAACTGGGTTGGTTCCAAAATTATACCTCCTTTAATTTCGACAAGAGAAGGGGTCTGGAGGTTTTTATGGTCGAATTATCTTAATATACTGAATTACCCAATATACGTATACACAATTTCATGAGGGAATGTGTGCAGTCTCGTTGAGGGTCAAGGTTGCCGCCTTCCGGCCCTCTTCTCTTGTTATGTCTATTATCAGGTGCTTAATTTTAAAATAGTGTTCGATAGTTTTCAGGGCCTAAAACGATACCTTAACGAGGTCCTCCTGGGTACCTTGTCCTGGGTACCGTTACTCCCAACTCTTCCAATGTTCACCCTTAGTGGGTTCCGGGGAGGTGGTGAATATCGTCACCGGGACCGGCCTATATGCCAACTCTGCCAACTCTCTCTATGTGTAACCCCCGTAAACTTTGACTCTTTTTTATAGTCACAAATAATTCAAAATATTGCGAGGTTTCGCAACGTTTTATTCGTCCTTTTTAGGGTACCGGATAACTCAGGTTGAATAAAGAAGGAATGGGTTGTTATGCCGTATTTCCTGCCTGTATGCCTTCCCGTTTACGTGCAGAATATTTCAAGAAGTAGCAAACACAGGTACTGCCGGTACTTACGCTAACGCAGCCTATGTGCCAGTTATTACGACTGATGCATATGGTAGAGTTTCTTCTGTTACAAACACCGCAATCTCAATTAGTGCTACTGCTGTATCAGGTATTCATACATTTGCACAAGGCGGCACCAATGCTGCTTCGTACACTACTGGTACATTCTTAACAAGTAATGGTACTGCTTTTGTATCGGTTGCAAATACAGGCACCGCAGGAACTTATGCC
>JBAXMF010000263.1:0-4151 GCA_037134435.1 Methanomicrobiales archaeon
CTTGGGAAGACGGTCCAGGTCATTGCACACCTGGCCATCGGGAAAAAGAACGGTAAAGGTAAGAAGAAGACCCTTCTTGTCTGCCCGATGTCGATTATCGGCAACTGGATGAGGGAACTCCGGCGTTTTGCACCTTCCATCAGGGTGCATCTCCACCATGGGAGTAAACGCTGCTCCGGCGAAGAGTTTGATCAGCAACGGGGAGAAAGCGACCTGGTGATTACCTCGTACCAGACCGTGCAACGGGATGAGGAACTTTTATCTGCCAGTCATTGGGACTGTGTCATCCTGGATGAGGCACAGAATATTAAAAACCATGCAACGAAACAAGCCCGTGCGGTAAGAAAACTACGGTCTTCCAGCAGGATTGTGCTCACCGGCACCCCCGTTGAAAATCGTCTTTTTGAGTTGTGGTCGATCATGGAATTCTTAAACCCCGGTTACCTCGGGACTGCCGCTTCTTTTCAGAAACAGTTCTCCATCCCAATCGAACGGCATCACGATACCGAAAGGGCATTGACACTAAAGAAGATCATACGCCCGTTCCTCCTGCGTAGGGTAAAGACAGACCGGCAGATCATCACCGACCTGCCTGATAAGATGATCTTCCGGGAGTTTTGTCCCCTCACAAAAGAACAGGTGACACTCTATGATGCCGCAGTGAAGGAGATGCTGGAGCGGCTTGATTCCCTCGAAGGTATCGCCCGGAGAGGGGCAGTTCTTGTCACCCTGATGCGGTTAAAGCAGATCTGCAACCACCCTGCCCTCTTCTTAAACGACGGGAGCGACCTTTTAGCCCGATCAGGGAAGGTGGAGAGGCTCTGCGAGGTACTCGAAGAAGTGCTCACAAATGACGAACGTTCCCTGATATTCACCCAGTTTTCTTCGTTTGGCGAGATGCTAAAACCGTACCTTGAACGGATTTTTTCCACCGAGGTCCTGTTCTTACATGGCGGGACGAAACGGGAAGCACGGGACGAGATGGTCATGCGGTTTTCGCAGGAATCGGGACCAAAGATCTTCATCCTTTCGTTGAAAGCCGGAGGGACGGGCCTGAACCTCACCGCGGCAAACCACGTATTCCACATCGACCGCTGGTGGAACCCGGCGGTGGAGGACCAGGCGACCGACCGGGCATTCCGGATTGGGCAGTCCAGGAATGTGGAGGTCCATCTCATGATGTCGGCCGGGACGCTTGAGGAGAAAATTGATGCTGCCCTGGAAGAGAAGCGGGCGCTGGCAGGGAGTATCATCGGGACCGGGGAAGACTGGATATCAGGCCTCTCCACGGGAGAACTCCGTGAACTCCTGGCGCTACGGAAAGAGGCGATGGAGGACGACCTACCATGACATATTGGGGAAATTATTACCCGCCGGCAAAACCCCTGCAGGTGAAGGACGGGATGCAGGCGAGAAGTAAAAAGGGCGCCATTGGAGATACCTGGTGGTCAAAGCGATTCATTGAAGCACTTGAAAGGACCGGTATCGGTTCACGCCTCGAGCGTGGACGATCATACGCCCGTAAAGGGCAGGTTATCGGGATAACTATTGACGATACCGGGGTCCAGGCACAGGTCCAGGGAACGCAGTCGAAACCATATGTAATTACCATTTCCTATAGCCATTTTTCTCCCGGCCAGTGGGAACAGATCCTGGATGCCCTCTCATCACAGGCTCTTTTCACAGCGATGTTGTTGGGAGGGGAGATCCCGCATGAGATAGAATCGGTCTTTTCCGGGGTGAACCTGTCACTCTTTCCCGCGTCCGCGAAAGAGATCAAGACCCGTTGCAGTTGCCCTGATTCGGCTAACCCCTGTAAGCATATCGCAGCGGTGTATTACATTCTCGCCGAGAAGTTAGACCGTGACCCGTTCCTCATCTTTTCATTTCGGGGACAGGACCGTAAAACGGTCCTTGACGGGCTTCGGAAACGGCGGAGCGGAACGACCCCGGAGGAAGAGACCGATCCGGATACTCCAGATCTTGTTCCTGTCCTGGAGACAGGACAAATTATCGCACCACCGCTATCCGCATGCATCGGAAACACCTGGGTGGCGGGAAAAACGCTTGAGACCTTTCCTATCTACCTTCATGGGAAACCTGAACTTGATGCCGTGGTTCTTAAACGGCTCGGACCGTCATTGTACAAAATAGGAAACAAAGACCTTGCTGAATTGCTGGTGCCGGTATACCCAAAAGCCCGCGAGCATGTGCAGGACCAGATTAATCTCAAAATAGAAAAAACGAAGTAAATGCCCGTGGATGGAACAACCTCAGAAAAAAATAGTTTAAGAATACAGATTTTTGAGGGTAGCATATAGATTGACTCAACGTTTGGGAAACAGAAAAGTAGCGGGAGAAAAGATGGCGGATCCGGGTTTTGATAGGGGTTGTGAAATGATTTTTTTTGGTATGGGCCTGGTGGTATGTATGTGGCAGATTTTGGATATGTAGCGATATTGATGTAAAACCAGGCATAAACTTTCGGAATTTAGCTGATTTGTTCTGACCCCATAAAATTTTACAAAATATTGACCAGGTCGAAATCTGCCCGACGAGGAAAAAACAGGATTATTGTGGAATCGATTCTGTAGCCACGTTTATATACATATTGCTCCTTTGAAATAGAGTTTGTCCCTGTTCTAAATACGTCAGTGCGGTCGTATAATCTTCTGATTGGGCCGCGATTGCACTCTTTGAAAAATAGTCTCCGGCAGTTTGTGCATCGAGTAACCCCAGGGAGTAATTTTTTTTCCAGTTCTGGTATGTTGGTGATACGTTGAGGTCCTTCATTTGAAAATAATAATTACCAGCCAGAGAACTAAGTTTCGCTGAATCGGCCCCTAATGATGCAAGATCCTTCCTGGACGCATCATCTGAAATTTGTGCGAGTACCGGGCCTAATACCTTACCAGACTCTGCTCCAATTGAGAACAATTCTGCATCCTGGTATGATGGGGGAACAGCTCGCGTGAAATTTGTGTTTGTTGTCACTACCAACGCCGGTGTTTTACCTGAGGTAGGTGGAGCCTGTCCGATGCATCCAACTGATAGAGTTATTACTACGATTACTACCAGAGCTGTACCCAACAAAAGAGAAGATGGGTGTTTCATATCATTGCATAAACGGGATTAGATGATAAAACCGCATGTTTTTAAATTTGAACCGGGGGAGTTTCCATCGTTGATAAAATGAAACGTATCGATGTTTTTTTTCATCGCACCATTTGTACCCGATAGTCACCGTTTGTGGTGATAAACCCCATTTTCTCATTCAACAATTCGATGTGATCTTCCCCACGTGCACGCCATTAAAGTTATTAATCTCAGTAATCCGGGAACTGCCAATCCAGGCTATCGCCTCACCGGAACGATCAACCGATCGTAGGTCACCCGTGACGAGAATGTATGCAGATACCTTGTTGTTGCAACGCAGAGAATTTACATTTTCGAGTTCATCCCTTGAAGCAGTATTGGTCTGAATGGTCCCATACGTCGAATTATTGTAATAGAAATTAAACGGGATCTTGTTATAGTCAGGCATGATGATAATGAAGTCATTATTTTTTGCGGTGTTCTTAACGAATGCCGACGCAGTTCTCCAGTCCTCATTAATCGGGGTATTGTAATATCCATACAGTTGCGGAGACCATACACAAATTAAAAGGACGACAAAAATTATAATCACTGGTTTATCGCTTAATTTTCGTAAGAAGGGTAATGCCGCAGATGCCATGAGGGCATACAAAAACGGTAACAGGAATATAAAATACCGGGGGTCTATTGGCATCCGGTAGGAGAGAAGAACACCGGTAACAATGGAAATTGCCAGTATAGAGAATATGAAATAAAACTTCTCCCGGAATTCGAAAAATAACCAGGTCGAACCTAAACATAATAACACGGCAAAAAATAAAAAGCTGAACGGGTTATTGCTGAAGAGAATGATGACCGACTTTACAATAAAAAGGTCTCCGGTATACCCCCACGTAGGGGCACTCCCAATCCGGTTGAAAAAAAGTCCTTTTATTATTACAATTAAGGGGGATAAGAGGACCATCATCACTACAACTGATATGAGAAGGTTTTTAGGGCTCTTTTTTCCCTGGAGCAGGTAGCATAGCGAATAAATAATCAATGCACCGATGAGG
>JBAXMF010000264.1:0-4133 GCA_037134435.1 Methanomicrobiales archaeon
GGAGAATCCCGTTGGTTGTAATTGAACTCTCCATTGAATCCGGGACCAGGTCGACAATATCGACGAGGTCTTCCCTTAACAATGGCTCCCCACCCGTGAACTTGACACTTTTGATATCAAATTTTGCAGCGGTTGAAAGTACATCCCCTATTTCACTTGTACTGAGCAAACCCTTTGGTGCGGACTCTCCCTCCCGGTGACAATAGATGCAGGAAAGGTTGCATTCCGGGGTCACACTCACGCGAAGGTTGCTGACCGGTCTGTTATATGGGTCCTTCAGTTTCATTTATCCCGATACTATGGGTTTCGCCGTTCCATTCGCGCCCGGTAAAGTTTTTTGCAACAATGTATATCTCGGTACTGCCCTTTCGTGAGGATTTCGGACGGAACGTCCTCACGGAGAGAAAATGGTCACGTACCAGGTAGAGGAGGGTATTAAAGTCCTGTCCCTGGAACGACTTCACAACGAAATTACCGCCCGGTTTTAAGATTTTTTCTGCAAATATCAGTGCATTCTCACCCAGTTCAATTGCCCGCGCCTGGTCGTAGGTCCTTTGTCCAGATAATTTTGGTGAGGCATCGGATAACACAACGCTTGTAGATGGTAGAAGCGGCTGGACCGTTTCAAGCGTATGGGGGTCGATAAAATCCCCGATAATCGTGATGACATTTTCTATCGGGGGGATATACGAGAGATCAATACCTACCACAATTCCTGCTGTGAGTTCACGCTCTACCTGGAGCCAGCTTCCGGGTGATGCCCCAAGGTCTACGATGTTGTCTGTTTCGCGGATAATGTTGTACCGTTCCTGTATCTCACGCAACTTGAACGCTGCACGGGAGCGGTAACCCTCTTTCAGTGCCCGTACGTAGACCTTGTCTCTGCCCCATTGTGAACCCATTATGTCCGTCCATGTCTGCCCTCTTTAAGGGCTGAAAACTAAATCAGATATTATTAAAAATATGAGCGATAGTTTATATTAGTGATATTCGGGGTGCGTGATGTTAAAAGCAACGATTGATGCAGATGTCCTAAAAGAATCTATAGATGCCATCTCGGCACTGGTTACCGAGTGCAGGCTCCATACTGATGAGAATGGGATCAGCACACGCGCGGTTGATACAGCAAACGTCGCAATGATCTCCTTACTTCTGAAAAAAGAGGCGTTTTCGTCTTTTGCCGCGACAAGGAGCGAGCTTGGGATTGATATTGCCAAGATGAAGAATATTTTCGGGATGATGGCGAAGAACGATATGATTACCCTTGAATTGACCGATGATATCCATAAGCTGCAGGTCAGTTTCCAGGGGTACAAATATTCAATTACCCTCCTCGATGAGAATACGATACGAAAGGACCCAAATCCTCCCACGATAGAATTGCCCGGTAAGGTCGCAATTCCCGGGGCAGAACTTAACTCTGCAATTAAGGCAGCAGCGGTTGTATCCGATAAGATAGCACTTGGTATCGATGCCGCAAAGCAGATTTTCTTCATGGCTGCTGAGGGCGATACGGACCATATCCGGCGTGAATTTGGTAAGGATGAGGTGAGCTTTATCAACGGTGTGGAAGCTAAATCTCTTTTCTCCCTGGATTATATGAAAGACATGGGTAAAGTAATGAGCCGTGCGGACGAAGTTGAAATCCACCTTGGGGTCGATCATCCGGCAAAGTTTTCATTTAATATTGCAGGAGGCAATGGGCATGTCGAGTACCTCCTCGCGCCACGGATTGAGGCCGACTAATGAGGGTCAGAATCGATGAAAAAGATTTTATTAACTATCCATTTTTAAAAGAGTCACAAAATTTTGTGAGTGGTTACGCGGGTTCGCCTGAACGTTTCCTTGCTACATCAACGGGTAAAGCAGCCCTTTCCCAGGCAAAAGATCGGATTCTTTCTTCGATTGCTGGAAAATCCGGACGGAAGGCGGCGGACCGCGCGGCAATTCCGACAGATAGTGAGGGTATCAAGGTGATTGTTTCCGGGTATGCCCTCGCCCGCGTGATTATCTCCTGCATGAAAGACCGGATGATTATTGATCGCTTCTCTCGTAGTGAGGCACAAAATGCGTACGAGTGCCTTATTGATGAGGAACCCGAAAAAAAAGTTTTTGTCGCAACCAGTCTTGGAATTGATATTGACGCTGATGAGGTACCTCTTGTCTCCTATGTTGAACTATCGGCAGGGATGCGGGAAGAACGCTGGAGACTGGTGAACCGGGATATTGAACACGGTATGGTGAAAGTTAAAAAAAATGAGACCGATGAGATATTGCGTGAGTCTATCAGGGTTACCATCGGCCGTAATCTCCCACTTCCTATTCCCCAGGGAATTTGCGAGGTACTTGCGCCTGTCGTGAAAGAAATCAGCGAAGCAGAGCAGCAGCACCTGCTTGAACAGTTCGGTTCTGTTGAAGAGTCAAGTTTCCCCCCTTGCATGCAGGCACTGATCCTGGCCCTTTCCGCCGGAACAAATATCTCGCACCCCGGGCGTTTCGCACTTACTGCATTTCTACACAATATCGGGATGAACTCTTCTGATATTATCGGGCTCTATTGCCGGGCCCCTGATTTTGATCTCAGCCGTACGATGTACCAGGTCCAGCATATATCCGGGCGGGGCGGGACCGAATATACTGCGCCATCGTGTGCAGCGATGAGGACAACTGCTGTCTGTGTGAAAAAAGACCAGCTGTGCGAACGTGTAAGTCACCCGCTTAGCTATTACAAGCAAAAGAAAAGAAACGATAAAAAGAAAATCACTGCCCCATCAGGTAATATGCTTGTTGATCGTAACGCCGGCGGCGCTCATCGCGAGAAGGAAGCAGGCAATAGCGAAAATATACGCGATTCCCGCGGGCATCAGCAGGGGGAGCATAACCAGGAGAACAATAAAAAAAATCAGGCCTGATAAGCCTACGAGTATATCGAGAAGTCTTAAGTCCATATATGATATTCACCCGGGCGTCCTATATCTTTAACCATGGACAATTCACAAAAGAGCTGGATACAGCATTATCCTGACGGCTTCCGGAGTGTATGGGGGTTCGGATGATCCAAAACGAAGAAAAGGCTGGCATAATTCAAAAATTGTCTGATGTTGCATCACACCTTACTGGTAAAATTCCCGGAAGTCTTATTCCATCCGGGGGTGCGCAGCTGGCGTATGCACGGAAAAGCGCAAGGGATAATACTGACATCGCCTGCGTGCGTGGAGGACTATGCCAACAATATCGGGATTTTGATACATGTACTGTCGAATTTGGCGGTGGAGGTATGATTGCGACGGTCCTTCTGACGGTAATGAAATTTGATCCACGTATCCGGAGTGCAGCGATTATTGCCTGTACACCGGCGGCGGTGAAAACGATGGATGCCAGATTTTTTGAGATTTGTTCCTTTGATCCCCGGAAGGAACCCCCCGGACTAAAAACCATGGACTGGGGTGTTGCCCAATGCTGCCGCAATGGTGTACCGGATGCGATTTACAGCCGGCGCACCGGGGATAACGAGGCAATTATCCGGCTTTTTGGAGAAGAACCTCAGGGAATCGCAAATAATATTCTTATGCTATCAATGTGAATAATATTAGCACAAACCAAAAGGTGTCAATATGGGAATCAAGCCATCGTATATCAAATCAACCGGGGCCGAGCTTATTACGAGATTCGGCGATAAAATGTCCAATAGTTTTGATGAGAACAAGCAGGTCGTCACTGATATGACTTCAATATCCAGTAAACGTGTAAGGAACCGGGTTGCCGGGTACATTACGCGGAAAATAAATACCGGAAGACACTCATAAAACTTATTATGTTTGAGGGAGTACTTCCTGCGATTATAACCCCTTTTAAAAGAAATTCTACGATGGATCTTGACCTTGAGGGCCTGAGATCAAACATCGCATTTCTCCTGGAACAGGGTGTGCATGGTATCGTGCCTTGTGGTTCCACAGGTGAATCAGCCACGCTCAGCTTTGAAGAGCATGAGCAGGTAATCGAGGTCGCGGTTGATGAAGTAGGTGACAGGGTCCCGGTCCTTGCAGGTACCGGGTCGAATAACACCGCTGAAGCGATCCGGTTCACCGAAGCTGCCAAGGACCTTGGGGCGGATGGTGCGCTCGTAATAAGTC
>JBAXMF010000265.1:0-4130 GCA_037134435.1 Methanomicrobiales archaeon
TAGTTCGGTTTCTCTGGCCGTCTGGGGTTATCCACCGGAAGAACTGGTAGGACGGATGCACGTCTTCGACCTGCATCCCGAGCCAGGCCGCGAGGCATTCCGGAAGTCCTGCCTCGCCACATTAGCGCGGAAAAAACCATTCAGGGACCAGGAAAGCGCCGTACAAGCTAAAGACGGTCGCATTGTATGGGTCTCCACCAACGGCATCCCTCTCCTGGATGCCGATGGGTCCTTTTGGGGTTACCGTGGCAGCGACACCAATATCACCGGGCGTCGGGAAGCTGAGAAAGCACTGATAAAAAGCGAAGAGCAGCTCTCGCTTGCCATCGAAGGTTCCGGTGTCGGGTTATGGGACTGGCACGTGCAGACCGGGGAGATCTCATTCAACGAACGGTGGGCAGGTATGCTCGGCTATACACTCGCCGAACTTACACCGGTCTCGATTAAAACCTGGGTATCCCTCTGCCACCCCGATGACCTGGCAAGGTCGGATGAACTTCTCAAATTACATTTTTCCGGGAAACTACCGATCTACGAGGCCGAGACCCGGATGAAGCACAGGGACGGTCACTGGGTATGGGTGCTCGACCGGGGATCGGTTGTCGAATGGGACGATGCAGGCCAACCGGCCAGGGTGACCGGGACACACCTGGATATTACCGACCGGGTACGTCATGAAGAGGAGATTGTGGCCTCTCTCAAGCAGAAAGAGTCGCTGTTACGAGAAGTCCACCACCGGGTAAGGAACAACATGCAGGTAATCCTGAGCCTCCTCAACCTGCAGGCAAAGAAAATCAGGGATGAAAAAACCCTTGAGATCTTCCGGGAGAACCAGAACCGTGTCAAGGCAATCGCCCTCGTCCACGAGGAGCTGTACCAGTCAAAGAGCCTGACACTGGTTGATTTTAGGGATTACCTGCGGAAACTGACTGAAAACCTGGTCCTGACCTCTGATGCCAGAAAACACCAGCTAACGATTGAAATTTCTGCGGAAAAAATTTACCTGCCCGTCGACATGGTGATCCCATTAGGACTTATCACCAATGAACTGCTCACGAACTCCCTGAAGTACGCGTTCCCCGGCCACCGAAAGGGTAAGATTTCCATTGATGTACAAAAGGACCATGAGAACTACCGGTACCTGTTCCGTGATGACGGTGCGGGGTTACCCGTGGACGTTTTATTCGACCAGGGGACGGATGGGAACGATCTTGTCGAAACACTTGGCCTTCAACTGGTAATTTCCATGGTTGAGCAGATTCGGGGAACGGTGAAACTTGACCGCGTTAACGGGGCAGCATTTGAAATCAGGTTTATGCATGAATCAACAGGGGAGTACCTTCTTGCTTGAACGAAACAATTTTGGCCGTCAATTATGGGGTAACCGTGAGGAATGGACACGGGATAAATACCTTGCCTGACTAAGGTACCGTGTAGAAGACAGTCAGTCATCCAGGAAAAACTGCTCCATAATGAGCACGCTTCCGGCAGGATGGGTGGGGAGATGAACTAAACAATGGCAGCTGAAAAGAAGACTGCGACGGATGAGACAACGGCAGGCGCCATTCTTTCGTTGAGGGATGACGCAGAGGACCAGCTCGCCCGCTCCCCGAAAAATTCTCCCGACTTTAAAGGGCAGACGCCGGAAGAACTCATTCATGAACTCCAGGTACACCAGATCGAGCTCGAGACCCAGGCAGAGGAACTAAGAAGTGCTCACCTCGTCCTGGAGGAATCGCGCCACAAGTACCTTGACCTGTATGAGTTTGCCCCGCTGGGTTATCTCACGCTCACCGACACGGCGCTGATTGAACAGGTCAACCTCTTTGGTGCAGAGCTCCTCGCGATGGATCGGAAAAAACTGGTCAATGCACGGTTCAGAAAATTTATTGTACAACCGGATTACGAGAGTTGGGCCCGGTATTTCATGGAAGTGCTGGACCATGGGGTAAAACAGGTCTGTACACTCATGCTCCGGCGGGGGGACGATTCAATATTCCCAGCCCGCCTGGAAGGAGTCCGGACTACCAGCAGCGATGGGAAAACCTCGGTCCGTATTACGTTCAGTGACATTTCCGATATCTGGCAGATTGAGGCGCTGAAAGAGCGTCTGAAGGAACTGAACTGCCTGTATGGTATCTCGGCCCTGCTGGAGCTGCCTGGCATTTCGTTGGACGAAACATTGAAAAGGACCGTCCTGCTCCTCCCCCCGGCCTGGCAGTACCCCGAAATTACTGAGGCCTCCATTGTACTGGAAGGATCGGTATTCCAGACGGCACGCTTCCGTGAAACGTCCTGGATGCAGGCCAGCGAAATAATCGTGAATGATAATCCGGTCGGACGGGTGGTGGTATGCTACCGCGAAGAGCGGCAGGCGGGTGATGAAGGGCCGTTCTTAAAAGAGGAACAAAAATTGCTCAACGACATAGCCGAACGACTTGGCCATTTCATTGGGCGTAAACGGGCTGATGAGGCAATACGCGAGAGTGAAACGCGGTTCCATACAATTTATGACCAGTCACCGATTGCCATCGAGATCTTTGATGCTGCAGGCACCCTGGTGCATGTCAACCCGGCGGGTCTTCAACTGTTTGGCGTAGCGGATATCGTGGGGATCAAAAAATTCTCTCTTTTTGCTGACCCCAATATCAGCAATGAAGTGAAGGAGAGACTGCGCCAGGGAGAACGCGTACAATACCAGGGACCTTTTGATTTCGAAAAAATAAAAGCCCTGGATTTGTATCAAACCAGCAGGAGAGGGATCATCTGGCTGGATGTACGTATCACCCCGCTCGGAAATCGTGCAGATTCAAACACAGGTTACCTCATGCAGGTCCAGGACATCACCGGGCGCAAGGTGGCGGAAGAAGCGCTGCGGGAGACCAATGAATATCTCAACAACCTGTTTGACTACGCCAACGCTCCGATCATTGTATGGGACCCGCAATATTCGATCACCCGGTTCAACCATGCATTCGAAGACTTAACCTTGAGACCAGAGCAGGAAGTCATCGGGCAGCACCTTGACATCCTGTTCCCAAAAGATAGCAGGGAAGCATCACTTCTCCAGATTAAAAAGACCGTTTGTGGCGAACGGTGGGAGAGCGTTGAGCTGCCGATTCTTGTTCAGGATGGCAGTGTCCGGACGGTGCTCTGGAATTCGGCAAACATCCTTGATCCTGATGGCAGGATAATCTCCACGATTGCCCAGGGGATTGACATCTCCGAGAGAAAACGGGCGGAAGAGACGCTGTTTAAGATCAACCAGAAGATCCACATTCTCTCTGAACTGACAAGAAAAGAGTTAGCGACGCAGATCTTAATCCTGGACGGCTACTTTGAGTTGGCCAAAAGCCATGCCGACGGGCAGGACCACATTATTGAAACCTTGGAAAAAGGCGAACGGGCAATCCAGTTAATCCACGAGACTATTGAATATTCGAAGTACTACCAGGACATGGGTGCAACACCTCCGGCATGGCAGAATGTGAAGAGAACCATGTTGTTCGGGCTCTCCCACATGTCCATCAACGAAATTACGCACAGTATTGAGACAGAAAATCTCGAGATATTCGCCGATCCCCTGCTGGAAAAGGCATGCCAGCGCCTCTTCGAGAGCTCGGTTCAGCACGGGCGCCATGTCACCCGGTTCCGGGTCTGGCACACCGTCATTCCCGACGGTGTAAACCTCGTCTTTGAAGACGACGGTACCGGCATCCCCATGGAAAAGAAGGTGCAGATCTTTTTACGCGGTGAAGATACCCGTATATCAGTAAAGGGACTCTTCTTTGTCCGTGAGATCCTTGATATTACCGGGATTTCGATCAAAGAAACAGGAGAGCCGGGGAAGGGAGCACGGTTCGAAATGACAGTGCCGGATGGCATGTGGCGTATAACAGCGAGTGGTACATAATGGCCGGTAAAATTCGTGTCCTCTATGTCGATGACGAACCAGACCTGCTTGAGCTGAGCAGGATGTTCCTTGAACGGGCCGGGGATTTTTCTGTTGCAACCATTGATTCCGGCCCCGCTGCATTAGAAATGCTCGAAAAAGAACGATTCGATGCGATTATCGCCGATTATCATATGCCCGGCATGGACGGCATCCAGTTCCTCATTGAAGTGCGGAA
>JBAXMF010000266.1:0-4086 GCA_037134435.1 Methanomicrobiales archaeon
TTCGTACCGATCACCATCGGGGTAGCCCTCTTCACCATCGTGCTTGTCGGGGGTATGAACGCGGCCAGTCCCGGCAGCGGGGTGGCAAGTGAAGCGCTGGTGAATATCAACACGAATATACTCAGTGCCGGATTCGGGGAGGCATTTTTATTCGGGTGCATTTTCAGCATCGTCCTCCTCGCGATTGTCATCGTGGCACGCCAGGAGGTCCATCCGGATTATCTTCCCAAGGATGATGAGGGGAGTCTCTCTCCGGTCATGGGTGAAAACGGGGAACCGAAAAATGGCCCCGGCTGACCGTTAACCACCCGTAATGATCCCGATGTGAAAACGAAACAATCAGAAATAAAATACACCATGGACCAGGGTATGGTAATGGTAATTCTCCTTTCATTGATCGGCACCAACGGCTTGAAAGGCACAGGCTTATCAAATAACTTAACCAGCTTCACCTTAACCCGGAGTGGGAACACCTCATTGCCCAAGACACCGGGTGTGACGAAACAGGGAGATTCATCCGCGCAGACCTCGGATACGGCTTCATAAATGCCGGTGATCGTCGAAGGTATGGCCTCCGTTATCGGGGGCTAATTTTTTTATTTATTGGTCCATATTGGAAAATGGTACCGTGGATAGTACAAATGGTAAATCCAGGCAACAAATAGCCGTGATTGATTATGGTCTGAAAAAAAGAAAATTCGGCTCTGTAGAAACCCAACAGTCCTCTGAAGAAAAATAGTAACAGAAAAGATCTAAGGTACGGCGTCTTCTAACCTCGTGGTGAGGCACGCTTAAAATTGTGGATATAATCGTTTTAATCTGATTCTTTGCATTCGTCAGGAGATTACGGTGCCAAGAACTCTGGTTCTATACCAGACACCAAGTCCGCTTGCGATGGCAAAAAGAATGACGATAACGATGGTGAGGCCGGGCTGATTGTCAGGATGCACCACCATATTGATGTATATAACCAGCCCCTCCAGAAGGGAAAGGAGGACTACCATCATTGGTAAGTTATACTTCTTTTGCGTCATGCAATCTTATTGTAATATATACCTTTAAAAGGTAGGGACACACCGTACTTGAATTTTCTGGTCAGTTGTTTATTTCGGAGAACATAGGATTTCTACAGAGTCAAATAACCATTAAATCTCTAACCACTTCTTCTTCAATTTCTCAATCAAACTCATCACCCGCTCCTTCGCTTCATCCGTTCCCGCAGCATCCTTCGTAATGGTGATATTGGCAACATCCCCTTTATTAAATCCAGCCAGAAAAACCAACGGAAAATTGAATTTTACTTTCTTATCCCCACGTAAAAGAAGGACGGCCAATTCTCCTTCAATCCTGTCAATTGTTGCTGTAATTTCCATCGTTATCCCTCACATGCGAATACCATTCTTATCTCCATCCAACTGATGAATGTCACCCTTGCCTAGTGATATGAAATAATCATAGCAAGCCTGAACGGCAGTATGCCCGGAAAAATCCTTGCAATTATATCGGTTGTACGAGCAGTCGCAGACCGCTCCGGCTGAACTTTGCGTTCACCGCTTCATCAGTGTTGCCGCCCGGTTCAAGAAAAAGAATGACCTGTCAACCAGCTGGAACCCTGCCTCCTCTGCCACGTTTAGGTTCTCGTGGAACTCTTTTCCGGAGACAAGGAACGGGGGCTCGGTATAGAAGAGCGTCCCACCGGACTTCAGGAGCAGGGCAATCTCCCGGAACAGTTTTGACGGGTCGGGCACTTCATGGACGACAAAGATTGTGAAGGCTGCATCAAAGGTCCCGTTCAGTTCCACGGGGAGGTTGATGGAATCCGGCTCGCACCGGTGCGTCCGGATTCGTGGCAGGAGACCTTCGGGCTCCAGCTTCCCCCGCAGTATACTGAGCATCTCCTCCTGAAGGTCAACGGAAAAAACCTGCCCATTCTCCCCGACACACTTTGCAAACTCACGGGTGAAGAAACCGGGCCCACAGCCAAAATCAAGGATACAGTTATCGGGATGCACGTACCGCTCTGCAAGGTGGTCGGGCCGATAGATAAACCGCCTGAAACTGGTATCCAGGTGCCCGGCCCTGGAAGCAGAGAAGACTTCGTGATGATGAGAGGTCATTGAGAAAAGTTAGGGGAATGTTGCATATATAAGAATCAGTCAGGAAAGAAGTTTTTTTTAAACAAAGGAAACATCAGATCATTTTTGGGATGAACGGGTAATGAACTGCATACAAATCCCAGAAAAAAAAAGAAAATACCAGTCCATATCCTTCCGACCGGGTGCCCAATGAAAGGATCAGAGTATCCTCTTTCCCGCATCAGCGCCGGCCTTGATCTGGTAGACTTCGGCAATCTTTAAGATGACGGCGGACTTTGGAACAAGGTTGGGCCTGAGTTCTTTCATCCAGGCCACATCCTGACTGAAGACTTCGTCATTCGTGTGGAGGGTCACCTGGCCCTTGATCTGAAAGCCCCCTTTCTCACCCCACCAGGAGATAGCAACCTTCGGGTTTTCTTTGAGGTTCTGCATTGTTTTTGAGAAAAACTGGTCCGAAATAAGAAGCGTCTCGTCATCCATCAGCTTGAACGCACCTATCGGAACAACGTTGGGCGTACTGTTCTTTGAAGAGGTTGCCAGGAACACAAGCTTTGTCCCGGTCAGTGATTCCTTCATCTCATCTGTCAATTTTACCATTGGGAGATCTGCCTCACTTCATTATTACTTCAGCACAGGCTCTTAAGGGTTTGCAATTCTTTTCGCATTTGTGCAGCAGGTAAGATCCCATAAAAACCTGCATGAGGCCAAAAGGCCACGCACCAACGCAATGAAAATCGGAATGCCCAACTTTTTTTGCGGCCGCTACGTTGTTGAATTCGCGATTTTCAGGACAAACTATCAGGAGGCCAGGGGAAAGATAGTTGCCATAATAGCCGCAATCATGTCAGTCACACCGTAATTGCCCTGTTTTTTGATCCTCATGAGGTCTGGTAGAAACCCCGGACCAGGAGCCAGGTGCCAATGAGAATTAAAAATCCGGCAAAGGCATATGGCCAGAGTGCTGCAGGTGCATAGACAAAGCCAATCCCGATAAAGACCAGGAATGCTCCGATAAGAAGCATCGTCACATCCGTGCTTCCCGGTTGCGTGAACTCACTCCCCAGGGGTTTCCGAACAAGGGGGAGTAGTCCTGAACAGAGAAATCCGAGCCCAAGCCCGACAAGGAAGCCGGAACCCACCTGATCTACGAGCAGGCCCACGCCGAGCCCGATAAGGATACCGGCAGGAATAATGAATCCATAAGGGGTGTGTTGTTTCCCGGATTCTGTACAACAGTTTTTTAATCCACTATTCTTCTCGTCTGTGATTTCAGCGCAACTGTTTGTTTTCATCTAAATCATTCCTCATGGAACTACATAGAGAAATGGATGGGAATGATGTTATGAATTGAGCCGTATATGTATGGTCATATTTATATCACATTCATGCACTAGATCGGGAGTGTATGAAGAAAATGACGGTCCGGCTTTCCGGAGATCTTTTCGATTACTGTAAATCGTACGGCCAGGTTATCGAAAGATTCGAGGTGATCTCCCTGTTCAATATGGTTGACGGTATACACAGCGAGGTGTGCAAGTTTACCATCAGGGAAGGGATCCCGGTTGATCAGATCCAGTGCAATTATGTCTCGAATCTCCTGGTGCTTCAGAACAAGGGTCGGGAATATACCTGCCTTGTGAAGGGAACATTTTCTGAAGATATTACACGGTTCCTCCAGGCATATGGTTCAAAGTTTGAGCCGCCTATTGTATTCGAGAACGATTGCCTGACATTCAATATGGTCGGGACCCCCGAGGACTTCCATACGTTCGTTTCCGATGCCAGAGAGAAAGGATGGGGTCTTGAGATCCTATCAGTCTGTGATTATAATCCCGATGTCAGCGGTGTCCTTGATGTTCTCACACCCCGGCAAAAGAAGATCCTGATTGAATCCTATCACCTGGGGTATTTCGATCACCCCCGTCGACTAAATGCGGGTGAACTCGCAGAAAAAATGGGAATTAACAAGAGCACACTGCTGGAACACATC
>JBAXMF010000267.1:0-4078 GCA_037134435.1 Methanomicrobiales archaeon
TTTTTAAATTACAATCAAGTGCCTTAAAAAATTATAATATCGATCTTATCGTCAAACCTGACAATTATTCATTCGCTCTATGATTTCGCCGCAGCGAAATTCTTTCGGAGAGTCGAACGGTTGCGGACAGGCGGAACCGGAGGTGTAGTCTCGCCTTTTAGGCTTGGCAGGGCGATCAATGGTTGAGAAAATTGGAATTCCCCGCCGGGAATAAGCATAAATCGTCGGATTAGTCTGACTACAATAAAATGATGTGTTGCAAAGATCACGACGACGTTTATTTTCTGTAGGGTGGTGGTTAACCTCCGGGCTCCCTTCATTGCCCCGAAGGGCACCAACAACGCTGTTACGAATCCGTATCAATCCAGGGGACGTTGTGGCCCCAGGAAAAAGGCAAAAAAATGGGTCGGAACGTGAAAATTTATCCTGCCAGGTAATTGAGTACCGCTACCACTCACCGCCGTTCGGTATAGATACCCGACCCAACGAGCCATTCATCGTCCACCGGTGCAACATAGCAGAGTTTCAGCCCGACCGTCCCGGTATCCGGGTTGAAATAATCCACGTACACAAACCCCCCGCCGTTCTTTGCGGTGGAGATCTCCCACGCGGTAATGTTTACCCCGTAGGGATCAGAAAAATTCAGCCGGTTGGAACCGATCACGTCAGGTTGGAACGGCATTGCGAGCGTCGTCCCGTTATAGCCATAGGCAAAGATATACCGGCTGCCGTTGGCAAAAACCCCCTTACGGTCGTTGAAGTCGGCGATTGCTTTGTTTGCACCCTGAACCTGTGCGTACCCGCGGGCCTGCTTCACCCGTCCTACGAGTTCGTCCCGGTCCGTTACATTAAACCCGGCAGATAGTTCGGGCAGGTACATACCCGCCCCGATGAACCATTCGTTGTCAACTGGCATGACATAGGTGAATTTGAACTCCTCCCGGTAATTATCGATTGGATTCGGGTAAATATAGTAGAGGGAGCCACCGCCATCACGGGCGAGTTCCTTTATCCTGTCCATAAATTTAACCCCGTTGGAATCGGATATCCCACTCCGGTCCAGGCCGAGCAGGCCCTGCTGGTAGGGCAGCGCGATAGTTGTCCCGTTCATCTCGTACGCGAATACGTAGAGGTCCCCTTTGGTGAACGAGCCATTCGGGTTGTTAAACTCCTGGAGTGCTGCCTCCCGGCCGTGTTCCTTTGCATACGCGGCAGCTCCCGAAACAAAACGGGTGAGATTTGCCTGCCGGGCTTCGGGTGTTTCTCCCATGGTCGCCAGAACCCCTGAGGTTTTCGCTGCGCCTTCACCTTCGGCGCTGGTGACTACCACCCGCCACCCGGCCCCGTCGATCCCTGCCGTTTCCCAGGCCGCGGTCTTGGTAATGTTTCCGTTCCAGTTATTGTCGTGGAAGGTATATTTTCCGGAACCGGACGGTTCCTTCATGATCCGGGTAAATATCTCCTGCAGGGCGGGATCTGCATAAGCGGGGTCTGATAAGAGATTTGTACCAATCTCCTCTTTGTGCTGGTCGTAGATTATGGTCCCGTCCGTTTGTGCTACCCAGACATCATAGGCAGTCCCGTTGGTCGCTTTCTCGATCTGCCTGCTGAGGAAGGCATCCGGTGTATACGTGATATCGGTATAGCCGAGATATTCTCCCGATGTGGAAAAAACGGGGTAACTCTGCGAGATCCCGGTGAACCCTTCTGCCATCCGGAAGACCCCGCTGACAACCGGCACCCGCCATGCGTTTGCCTTTTGGACCTGTGGCTGCCAGCTCAGGTTCGTACCGACCACCCCTGCGTAGTTTCCGGGCACCGCGGTCATGACAATCCCATCCCGTGAGATGACCAGGGAAGAGACTGCCCACGGGTGGTGCAGGAGGTTTTCGGCCAGGACAGCTTCTGCTTTCTGGCCTGAAAGGCCCGTCGTGGAGAGGGCCAGGGAGTTGTTCCGGACCCCTGCCTTGAGATCGCCAAGGGCTGCGTCGATGGACGTGGTGAGTTGTCCGGCAACCAATTCCATATCCGTGGTTTTCGGACCTGTTGACGCCTTGGTGCACCCCGCCAGCGACACAGATACTGCCAGGATTAAAAGGATTACTGCAATGGGAAATGCCTTCATCGTAGCTGTATTGCTGGTGCATCACGATGAATCTTGTTACACGAAAAAAAACGATTGCAGCCAGTGAGGGTGGCGTCCCGGGGTTCGCTGGATCCGGCGGGGGCGAAGCCCTGGCGACCACCGGGGGGTAATCATCCTGCAACCCATCTCATCGCGGGAGACGAGAAAATCGTGGAAACGGGGTTTTTCCTGGTTACGGGAAAATTATTATAACGGGGGATCTAATGCACGTAACCATGGCGAACATTGCATTCTTCCAGATCCCGGCAGATGATATCGGCCGGGCGGGAAAATTCTACCGGTCGCTGCTTGGCTGGAAGATTGAACCGAACACGACCCTTCCTGACACGTCATTGCAATGGCAGGATATTATCACCGGTGAACCAAAAGAAGGGACGATGAACCAGGGGGGCCTCTATAAACGCCAACTCCCTGGCCCGATCATGAACTTTGTGAATGTTGAGGATTTCGACCAGGTCCTTGCCAACGTGGAGAAACTCGGCGGGAAGATCCTGATGCCCGGGAGTGAGATCAAAACCGTTGGCCTTGTCGCGGTTATCCAGGATACGGAGGGTAACCTCCTTGGCCTCTGGAAACCCGGGCCTGTTTAGTCGATCCCCCGGTTTTCGGTGGTCTTTTCCGAGCCGGATTCCCTGCCATTTTTTCCTGGTGTCCTAATTTTTAGGTTCTTACACGGAATCTTAACAAGGCCGTATATTCCATGATTACCACGGGGCTAAACGGTATATAATGGTCAGCATGTGTGGTTTCTTTGCGGGTGACCTTGCAGAATATTGCCACAACAGGCTGGTGAAAAGCGAAAAATGCGACGTTTCAAGGTAAAATTACGCGGACTGCTCCGCCTGTCTGAATACCCGGGAACCGGTTGGAACGGGCCGTATGTACATTGTAATTCTCCAGGAGCCTGCGACAGGATTGGCAACGTATTGCCAGATTGTTTCGTTATCGGGGTAAGGATGGTACTGCCCGTGCCAAGGGTGTCATGGTAACCGGGGCATTTCGAAAACGCTTTTCGGGGTCATGAAAAATCTGAACAGCAACATTTTTTTTTGAACGTACCAAGGGGATTTTGGAGGATTTGTCCTCTCTTATCTCCCTGTTGCTGGTTCAACATCTTCAGAATACAGCCTTACCTGACTGGAACGCAATTACTTTGGAGAACGAGTTGATAATTCCGCTTGCCGACGATGATTCAGCGTAGGTAAGGTCCTCGTTCATGTCCGTACCATTTGAGTTCTGGCCTTCCTGTATGTGTGCCTTAACATATGCAGATACCGAGCCCATTGCCGGGAATGTGCCCTGGCCCTGGATCGTGTATGGCTTGACACTGATTGCATAGTTCAGGGCGACAGGTGCGGTTACATCGGTGCCGACGAACCTGTTGTCTGTCGAGGTAACGACTGACCCGATGGTCAGGTCGTACGTGCTGCCTGCCTGGATGACGCTATAGTGTCCCGGGCTGCTGTACGTTGAGGTGATCCGGTCGGCTGTTACAACGCCAGCGAGTGCGACCAGCATTGCAAGTGCAATGACAATAACGCCAATTGTTTTCATCTTTTTTTACTCCTACATGTTATGCCGATATGCTCGGCATCAACACATACGTTATTACCAATATGTTAAAACCTTTCTCGTTAAATCCTGCAAATATCTGTTATTTTTCAAAAATAGGTTTATATAACCGCCCATTTATACCGGGCAACCTGCCGGTAATTATTAACACAAACATGGAATAGACCTGGCGTTAACCAAATATATTAATATCAAAAAATCAATCGATGGAATAATGACGGTGGTGGATAATCCAGGAATAAGCGTCCATTCCCTCGGATAAAAATTCGCAGGAAATACCGGGGTAAGAACATACGCCATGAAAATAACGTTTCCAAGAACAAATTGGGTAAATGTGGATGGTGCGGTAACTATCTTGTT
>JBAXMF010000268.1:0-4074 GCA_037134435.1 Methanomicrobiales archaeon
CTTCTATTAATTCCAATGTCATGACGAGGACCGATATCTGGTTGAGGACATCGTGGCGGGTGATACTGTTGAGGATGTTGAGCTTTTTGTTGGCTTCTAACACGGCATCTTCCGCCCGTTTATGCTCAGTGATGTCCCAGTTCGTCCCGATCATCCGCAACGGTGTACCTTCGGCATCGCGTTGCACGAGAGCGAGGGCCCGGATATTTCTTATGCTGCCATCCGGCCAGATGACGCGGAACTCGGTGTCGAATTCCTTCTCTCCGCGTAACGCCATCTTGATTTCCGCATCACCCTGTTGCTTGTCTTCCGGGTGAAGTCCTGCCTGCCAGGCCTCGTATGCACCGCCGAACTGTTCCTCTGTAATCCCATAGAGGGCAAACATCTGGTCATCCCAGGTCAGGATGTTATGAACAACATCGTACTCCCAGATGCCCACGCCGCCGGCCTGCGTGGCGAGCGACAGGCGGTCTGACAACTGGCGTAGCGCCTCTTCCGCCAGTTTGCGGTCGGTGACATCCCGGCTCACTCCGATGAGCACTTCCTGGTTATTCCACCACCCATGGGTAACCTTTGTTTCGACCTCAATACGGATTCCGTCCTTTGTAAGAATGGGCACCGGGCAGGAATCGATAGTCCCTGCAATCATTCCCTGTACATTCCGAAGAGCTTCGTCACGCTGTTCGGGTACATGCAGCAGCAGAACATTCGTGCGGGTAAGTTCCCTTTGGGTATACGAGAGACGTTTCTCGACAGTCTCATTTACCGCAAGGATGTGCCCCTGCATATCCAGCACGAAAACCATCTCGTCGATCGAGTTGAACAGGGTTTCCAGGTTTTTCCGGGCCTTCTTCACTTCCTCTTCGGCAGCCATTCGTTCTATAGTACTGCCAAGTTCCCAGCCAATGGAAGTCAGCATCTGTTTTTCATCTTCAGAGATTACCTGTCGTCTCAGGCTCGCGATATTCAGCGCCCCGATGGCCACCCCTTTTGAGAGTAAGGGGATACTAACCATCGAATGAAATCCAAATTCCCCCGAACGGCCAGGAGCAATTTGTGCATAATTATCAGTGATGACTGGTTCTTTTTTTATAAACAGCGTATCATAAGGCTTTTTATCAATCAAAACCGTCTGAATTTCTGCAAGGAATTTCGGGGGAAGGTTTTTGGATTGGACGACATTTGCTGTTCGTGTGGAACGGTCCACCAGGTAGATCCCCCCGGCATCGAAATCCAGTAGCCGCAGCGATTCCTCCAGGATAATGTTGAGGAGCTCTGGAAGGTTATCAGCCAGGTTTGCGGTAGAGATGATTTTATTGAGGATCGAAAGCGTTGCGGTCTTGCGTTGCAGCGCCTCAATCTGCCAGATATCTGAAATATCACTGAACGCAATACGGACCGTGGTCGCCCCGTCGCTGCCGGTGAGCCGGATACTTTCAAGCCGGGCGGGGAACGTGGAACCATCAGACCGATGAATCATGAGGGTGCAGCTCTGTTTTTCCTTCTGCTTCAGCACATTTAAGAAATACCGGTGCCACTGATCTGAATCCTTTTCCGGCATAAATTTACTGAATGGGGCCTTGATCAGTTTATTCCGTTCAATTCCAAGGAGCGCCGCACCGTTAAGGTTTACCTCTGTGATCCGTGCCTTGTCATTGAGCGAAAGATAGCCAAGCGGGGCAAACTCGTAGAGGTCGAGGTACTTGTCCCGCGACTCCGCAAGCGCGTCCTTCGATTTCCTGAGTTCTTCTGCCTGGATCTCAAGATCGACCTGGTGTACCCGGAGTTCGTGGGTGAGTTCTTCCGGCGTCTTCCCTGATAAGTCGGGAGACCGTTTCAGGGAGCTGGCCTGCTGTTCTTCTGCGTCATCCCGGAGCATTCGCTCGATGCCCCGTGGACCCGTGCCGTTCTCTTTCGGCATCTTCTTTCCCGCTGCCATCAGTTTCCCTTACCAGCGATACGCCACATCCCCTTCGATATCGACGTCCTCATTTCCCCACCGTCCGTGCAGCGAGCCGTTCCCTTGCAATCGCCACCGCTGCCTTGAGTTTCTGCTCCAGCACTTCCCGGGGCGGCAATTCGGTCAGGTACTCGGCGACGCGGATGCTGCTGGCTTCGAGTTCGAGGAGTTCGACGTGCTCCACAGAAGAACCAGCACATAGGATTAATCCTATCGGAGATTCCTCTCCTGGCTGCCGGTCATACTTGTCCAGCCATCGCAGGTACAGTTCCAACTGGCCCTTGTCCGCTGCCTTGAATTTACCGAGCTTGAGATCAATTACAACGAGGCGCCGTAGTTTCCGGTGGTAGAAAAGCAGGTCGATATAGTAGTCCTCGGTATCGACCGTTATCCGCTTTTGCCGGGCAACAAACGAGAAGTCAGAGCCAAGTTCAAGGATAAACTGTTCCAGTTCCCGAAGAATTGAATTCTCCAGGTCTTTTTCTGAAAATGTATCAGACAACCCGAGGAATTCCAGGAAGTATGGACTCTTGAAGACGAGGTCCGGTGTCATCCGGTCTTCATCCCGGAGGCTTCCAAGTTCCTTACGGGCGAGCTCTTCTGGTTTCTTTGAAAGGGCAGTACGCTCGAACAACATTCCCTGGACCTTCTTCTGCAGGGTCCGGACACTCCACCGTTCAAGCCGGCACATCTGAGTATAAAATTCCCGGGCAAGGGAGTCATTGATATAGATAATATTCCGAAAATGTGTCCAACTCAATTGTCCACTCAGTGAGTGGACAATTGCACGGTCCGGAAATATTTCCGCAAACCGAATCATGTTGAAAAGGTTGGTCCTCGTAAAACCAGTGCCGTAATCCGTGACCAGTTGATCGGATAATGTATTCACTACCGATTTACCATACCCTGCTCGTGAATCATTAAGAATCTCTTTCCGGATCCGCTCGCCAAGATCCCAATAGAGCAGGACCATCTCTGCATTGACCCCGACCGCAACCCGGACACGTGCTGATTCGATGAGAGACTGGAGATCACCCAGTAATGTGGGTAGGACAAAAGACAGCCCTGTGTCTTTGGCCGCCTGAGAACTATCCCCGCTCCCTTTTTTTGTCGGTTTCTTATTTCCCGCAGCCATTTCAGTCCCTCCTATCTGTACCTGTTACCGGGTGGATTCATCGATTTCGACGTAACGGATGGTGTTATATCCTCGATTGCAAGCAGGATAAGTTGCGTCGCACCCGCAACACCCGGGATCCGGCGGGCGTTTAACACCATTTTCCTCGGCCCGATGCCGGGGAAGTCATGCTCAACTTCGAAATTCTCAAACGATGTCTTTCCCGGCAGCACCGTCTCCAGCAGCTCATGGAGCCGGGGGATATCCCACTGGTTGTTCCCGAGCTCATAGAGCACCTTTCCAATAGTCTCTTCCGGCGTAACGCCGAACGTCTGGTAGAACGCCCGGCTGGCAGAGACGACCTCAAACGTACCGTTCAGGACAAGCAGTGGTTCCCGGACCGTGTCCACGATGCTCTGGGCATAGTTGCGGGCAACTTTCGCCTCGGCTTCGATCGCTTTTAGTACCGTGATATCGGAGAACGTCATCACCACGCCATCGATCAGGTTCTCATAGGTGCGGTACGGTATGATGCGGACCTGGAACCATTCATTACCTGCCGTACGTACCAGTTTATCCCGCGGGATGAGGGTGTCAACCACACCCTGGGCATCAGGGATCAGGTCATCGTCCGGGATATTTGACCTGATATCGGCGAGCGGCCGTCCCGTATCGGAGGCAGCAAGCCGGTACACCTTTACCGCGTCGCGGGTGAACCTCTTGATCGCCAGCTTGTCGTCTAAAAATATCGTCCCGATATTGACGTTCTCGAGGAGGTTCTTCATGTCGTTCTGGATGTCCGTGAGCTGCTCGATCTTTGCCTGCAGTTCCGAATTCACGGTCACGATCTCTTCATTCACCGACTGGAGTTCCTCTTTTGAGGTCTCGAGTTCCTCGTTTGTGGACTGCAGTTCTTCGTTCGTAGACTGGAGTTCCTCGTTCGTGGACTTGAGCTCCTCGTTTGCCGCCTGCATCTCCTCGATCGTCGCCTGCAGGTTCT
>JBAXMF010000269.1:0-4064 GCA_037134435.1 Methanomicrobiales archaeon
CTCTTTGTGCAACCTCACCAAATGTACCTTCGATCAGTAAACGTGCATCATCTGGCATGGTAATTTTTTTCCTGGAGGTCAGGAGTCTGGCGGTGAGCCACAACTGCCCATGGTTCTTATACACATAAGCACCTCTTCGGAATACAGCTGTGTACCATTCATAGGGAGGGTTCTCCAAAAACCGGGGCATTATAACAACAAGTCTGGGTGTACCCCGGTCCCCGCGTTTATCCGGATCTTGATGCCGGTGAAGTCTGCCCGCACGTTGGATGATAAGATCCATAGGAGCAAGATCCGTAACCATAAAATCAAAATCCAGGTCAAGCGATTGCTCAACCACTTGTGTGGCGATAAGGATCTTTCCGCTACGAATCGCAAGGTCACTTTCTTTACCAAACGTACGCAACACTTCATTCTCAATATTGATGCGGTCTCCCATAGTAAACCGGGCATGAAACAGGAGCACATGCTCATTCCCAATCTTTTGTGAGAGATTTCGGTAAGCTTCGATTGCGTCGTCTACAGTATTCTTAACCCAGCAGGCACATCTCCCTTCCAAAATTACCTTTGACAAATAACTCATCACAAGAGCGTGGTCATCTGTGCATTCCACTTCTATGGTTCGATGGCTCTTTTCACATTTCTCTATCGAAAATTCTGCTGGTTTTTTTGCTTGGGATGTTACCTGGGTGACCATCGGATAATGGGATTGCTGTACCTCGTCACATGACAACCCTAATCCGGAAGAGTATGCGGATATCAGTGCCTGTCGTTGTGTACGAGGGAGCGTAGCTGAAAGGAGAATTGCACTGCCCCCCATTGCCGCATGAAATCTAAGCAGATTTTCAAGGATCCATTCTACATAGGCATCATAGGCATGAATTTCGTCAACAATCAGAACATTTCTTGACAACCCGATAAGGCGAAGAGACTGGTGACGGGAAGTGAGTACAGCCATTAATGCCTGATCAATCGTCCCTACGCCAATCTGTGCGAGTAGTGCTTTCTTTCTATTATCAGATAGCCACGTCGTACATTGGGCCGATGCACTCATCTCATCAGAAAATTCCTGTTCTGCCATTTTTGATTTAGAATATCCAATTGATTGCTGGAATTTTTCAGACAGGTGACGGGCGCCATGTGCAAGTACCAGTGATGGATGAGAGTCCGAAGAATAGAATTGATCATATGCCTTACCCATCCGATCATACATTGCATTCGCTGTTGCCATGGTCGGAAGCCCAAAATAAATCCCACCACCTAGTCCGCGTGCCATCATACGATGTGCCAGAACGAGCGCCGCTTCGGTCTTCCCACTTCCGGTTGCTTCTTCAAGAATGAATAACTGGGGTGTAGATGATATCTCACAGGTATCGGCAAAGGATTGAAGTGGGGTAGGGCTTGCATGTTCCGGAAACAGGGCATGCATTCCGGATTCTGGAGAGATCTTACAGGGAAGTATTCCAAACGAGTGGATTGCTTTTTGTGCTTTGGGAAGTGCATAATCATTCCAGTAAGTTTCAAGCGACATAGGAGTTGAGGAATATGAAAAGTATTCATTGTTTGAACCGATCCAGTCGCTTAAGACTGCAAGTCCCGCAAGTAACCAGGATGACTGAGTAAAATCTAAAAGATATTGTTCTGAAAACGCAAGATAATTCCGCAAATTACTTTTTAGAAAAAGTGTTTTGCATCCCTCCGCAAATTGAATCGCAGATTGTTGATTCTCATCCTCAAAAAGTGATGAAATTGGCAAATCTGGTTTTTTCGGGGGGGTCCCGTGATGACCAGTCACTGCTAAAAACAATGGGTTCCAAACGTCACTCCAGTCGGAACTATCATCCTGTGGGTTCAAACAGAACCATCTTTCTTTCCATATCATTTGCCAAATCACATTGTCAAATAGAAGTCGTCCCATATCGGTATGATGGACAGATGGAAGACCATACGAATATCCTTTCAATTCTTCTAAAATGTCTGGCCTGCGCTTTTGAAATCTATCTGAAAACTTTCCAATATCGTGAAGTGCCAGAAGGAATGTGATTATCCCAATAAACCAGCGTTCACGCCCTGGTTCATCCACAACAAACCCTTTCGGAATAATTTTCCGCAACAGGATGGGATCCTGTAATAAGATCTGCTGCCCTGCTGCTGCCACATCAAGGCAATGGTACGGAAGGAGGTGGTATGCATGTTGGGTTTTGCCATCTGTCATAGATGCGGCTTTTCCCCAATATTTGTAGTATGATATGTCGGCGGAATTCTCCGTGATAAATCACTGGTATGGTTATCTCTTTCAAACCGATTTAGCGATATGGGTTTGATGTTGGATGCCATTCACCCCGGGATCACCGGCATTTACGATGCAGATTCCGAGGTCGGTGTGGATAAATCTCCCTTGTTCGTTACACCGAAAGCTCTCGGCAATGAAGTGTTCCAAATTTGAATTAAATTAATGCCGGTGAGGGTGGTTGCAAATCCAGCGCCATTTAAGCCGCTGGCGTTCAGGTAAAGAAAACAGAATAAGGGAGGTGAAAACCTCCCGGCTCCCTCTATGCCCCGAAGGGCAATGACTACTCTGTTGCGAATCGGTATCAACTATGAAGGAATTGTCGCCCAGGAAAGATCAGATTGCACATAGTGTTATCAATGGGAATACGGCCCATTGTACAATAAAAGGATTAAGATTGAATGAATAATCAAAATGATGCGAAAGATATTTTTTTACGAACCTGGCCATCAATCGTCAAAGAATGTCGTCTTGTTTTAGGTTCTGAATTGCATTACCAGGCTATGATCTATCATTGCTTTCGGACCTATGGAAAAGTCCCAATTGAACAGATTGGTATGAACGTAAAAATGTGGATTGATAGCCCTAATTCGGAATTATTCAAAAAATATGGAAAAGATAAACACCCAGATTTTCAAGGGGGATTCGAACCAATACCGGATATAGTCCTGTTCAAACCTTCAATTAATGGAGATTGGAGAAGGCGGAATTATGAAAACACTATCAAAAAGATGCTTATGGCAATAGAAGTAAAAGCATCTGAAAACCAAAATAAACGGATTTACCCGAAATCTATTATCGATGACATTTTAAAATTGGATGCTCATCGGGACGAAGTAAGATCTCTCGGTGCGAGCGTCATCCCAACCGTAATTATTGTTGATACAGCTCCCGATGAAAAAGAACGGATGCTTCCAAGCTCATTGGAGCGGGTAAAAAATTCTGCAGAAAAAAATAGTGTTGGCCTATTCTATTTTTCCCAGACCGATACTGCGATGGTTGAATGGAATAAAAAATAAAATTCTATCCTGAGCCTTTTTTCCAATACGATTCAATATTATTCAAATTACAAAAAAATTACCCACCAATAAACGAGCTCCACATCACCTTCCCATTCACTGTGAAGGTACCCGCAACTCCAACCCTCTCCGAGGTCGTATGAACATACCCGAGTGCCGTCGTATTCCCAATCCCAATCAGAGATCGTGATCCCGCAGCAAAGCTCCCGTAACCATTACCCGATGAGGAAATATCCATCGCCAGCGAATCCGGGCGTTTTTGGTTCACCGCATAGGGAAAAAGTCCCAGCTCTGGAGGGCAATGGTCCCACGAAAAAAAAGGTTTCAGGTTCCCAGCGGGGACTCATTCATGCCGAGGAAATCGAGTGCGTTCTCCCCGTACTGAACGGGTGCATACTTGGACCCGAAATGCGGGAGTCCCTTAAACCGCACGAGCCACGATCCGTTGATCTGCCCAGCTATCTGGACCGTAACATTTTGTGGAGTCAGTACGTCCGCAGTGCCCACGACGAGCATGACCGTCTTATTGATTCCTGAGAGATGGACCCAGGACCCGCTCCAGTTGAGGTTTGCCTGGGACTCCTGGTGAACGCCCTCGGTCTGGTTAGGATTGATACCCTCCGCTACGATGAAATAGTATAGCAGTTTGGTCTCCGGTATCCGGATGTCGTAGGTCACAGAATCCAGTACCAGTTTTCGTACGCGTTCAGGGTGATCGATAACCAGTTGCTGGGAGACCGATGAACCCATCGAGA
>JBAXMF010000270.1:0-4059 GCA_037134435.1 Methanomicrobiales archaeon
CCCTACCTTCTGGTGAAAGGGGCACCGGAGATCCTCGCTTCGCTCTGTGAAGTGCAACCTGACCTGTCTGGCGTGAGTGAGCTTGCTTCAAGGGCGATGCGGACACTTGCATTTGCGCACAAGGAGATCGTGGATGGGGATGAAAGCGAATCCAATCTTACATGGGACGGTTATGTAGGTATCCGGGACCCGCTGCGGGATGACATTGCTGAATCGGTAGCTACCTGCCGGGAAGCCGGGATCAGGGTCCGGATGGTGACCGGTGATAACCGGGAGACTGCAAAGGCCATTGCAGAGGACTCCGGGCTCCTCACGGGCGGGGTTGTCGTTGACGGGAAGGAATTCCGGTCCTTGTCAGCTGATCAACAGGTCGAAGTTGCGCAGAACCTTGATGTCATGGCACGAGCTGAACCGATGGACAAGCTGCTGCTCGTCCAGGCCCTTCAGAAGAGCGGGGATGTTGTAGCCGTCACCGGCGACGGGACAAACGATGCACCAGCCCTTAAAAATGCCGATGTCGGGCTTGCGATGGGGATTGCAGGGACTGAAGTGGCGAGGGAAGCGAGTGATATTATTCTCCTTGATGACTCGTTCGCCTCGATTACGAGTGCCGTCTGGTGGGGCCGGTCGTTGTATGAAAATATCCAGCGTTTTGTGCTGTTTCAGCTCACGCTCAATTTCTGTGCCTGTATTCTTGTATTCATTGCCCCGCTCCTCGGGTACCCGGAGCCGTTTACCATTATCCAGATCCTCTGGATTAACCTGATTATGGACACGCTCGCCGCGTTCGCACTCTGTTCGGAGGCCCCGCACCGGGACCTGATGAACCGCCTTCCCATAAAAAGAAATACTCCGGTCATCACGCCGTTTATGTGGTTTTCCATTATCGTTACGGGTGCGTTTTTTATTATTGGCGGACTGGTCCAGATGGAGACCGCGTTTCTGGGCGGCACCACTCCCGCAGGGATTAACACGGTTTTTTTCGCAGCCTTTGTCCTCGCTGCGGTTTGGAATGGTATCAACTGCCGGGCACTTGACGGGAAGATGCCGCCCTTTTTTAAAGGGAACCCAACATTTTTCGCGGTAATGGGGTTCATTGTCCTGGCACAAATCGTAATTGTGCAGTATGGCGGCCTGGTTTTTGGCACGGTCCCCCTTTCGTTTGATGAGTGGGTAAAAATTATTGTCGTGTCAGCTTCCGTGCTGGTTGTTGGCTTCGTAATACGGGGTGTCTATCACCAGTTCAGGGGCCGCATCAATTCGCTGATGCCAGGTGCATAAGTAAGAGAAAGACCGGGGGGATGGTCTTTCGATAATTCGTTACCAACGGAAATCTCAAACAGGTCTGGCAGAAAAGGTGTGACCCCCTCCTTGGTTCTTCTTTATTTGCCTGCCATTTCCTCCCGTTAAAGGACACCGTTTCTTTCTTGCATTGTTTAGGGTAATCCAGGGGAATACCTGTTAATTTACGCTACAGTTCGGAAGATGTAATACCTCCCGCTGTAAGAGAATCCCATTTGGTATTATACCCCGGTAATCCCGATAAGGGTAAAAATTACTCTTCGGCCGGCCTGTTTTTTAAGAACTTCCCGACCAGCCAGGAGACCAGGACTGCGATGTAGAGTGTCCCGCTAATCATTTCAAACATTATCACCGTTCGAGCGGTTGATGTCATTGCCGTAACATTGTAGTTTCCTGTTGTTGTCAGAATCGAGAAACTGTAGCCGATATAATCGGATATGTAAATAAGCTGGTCTGCTCCCTGGGCCGCGATGTTGAATGAACCGGGTAAAAATATCCCCAGCACCATAATCCCGAGTGCCCACGTAAGGCCGAGGAGGAAGTAGACCGATATTGCCCCGATAATCGTGTCCATTTTGATGTCACGTTCACGAATTACGACTGAAAAAATCGCCACGCTCACCATGATGAAAAATACCAGGGTCACGACGATTGCAGCGTTGAAATAGTGCACGTGACTGGTCAGGTAATATAATCCGTAGAGGATAATCGTAATTCCCACAAGCACAATGCCGACAGCCATAAGATACACCTCATGACTGATTGCCTGGACTGCGAAGAATAATAAAATTACCAGCAGGATATCCGTGAAAATCCTGGCGACTTCACTATCTTCGAGCAGGGGAAGGACCGAAAGAAAAACGATGAGTGCAATGAAATGGAATGTGCATTTATTATTTTCTCTCCATTGGAAAAAAGCGGCAGTTTTATTTTTAAATGAGCCCTGTAGATTGTTTGGGACGGGCAGAGATGGCATGTACCAGTTTTATTTGCTGGCCGAAGATATGGCTTTTTTTGTTATTTTTGAGAGACTATTCCGGCATAGGGTTGGAAACTGCGCCCCATTTTTCAGGAAAATCATTATTGAGTCTTTGGGGTAATAAGGACACAAATTCTTCCGGTTGTCTCTCCCCCATTACTTTCACCCCGCGCACGGCAAGATCGTTTATACTTCATTCATGAGATGTTAATTCGTGTCAGGACCATTGGAATACGGACAAAGCAAATGGTCCGGAAATTACATCAGGGTTGCCAGATCAGCCTGTGGTGGCGGTAGCAGCCAGATGCTCCTGACACACCCGGAAGAAAAATAAAAAGTTCCCCGTCAGAACAATCCTTCGTTATAATTGCGGACACCTGGTACTATTGCAGAATGTCCCGCCGCCACCAGGGATGGATATGATACAGAGGGAAAGCAGGATGGGTTAATTACAAAGTTGCGTAATTGGCGATCTTCATCCGCTGCCAGGTCGCCGGAAAGGACCGGAAAAATGGGGACAGAAAAAAAAGGAGTGATGTAAAAAAAAGGAGCAAATGAACCAACCACAACCCCACCTTGACAATTGTAGCATACGAGTGAAGTCCGGGGTCACCGGAACCACCTGATCATGAGAAATAACCCGGCCCGGCGAATGGGTAGATCTGCCAGGGGTATGCGCAGGAAATGCGATATGGCAGTCTCTCAATATAGATCCGCCACATTTCACTCAATTGATCAATCTCCTAAACACATCTTTTTATTGGTTATCCATAAAAGAAAAGCCCAATCTGATACGGTCTTTTCAGGATAGAATTTTCCTGGCGGTATTTTAGAGGCCGGGCTGCTGCTGGCTCGCACAGTGGAACGTCCCGTAACCTTCAACCATCGCCTGGGCATTAATCCCTATCACATTTCGGCCCGGGAAGAGGGACGAAAGACGACGTAATGCCTCGCTATCATGGGGGTCATTAAAAACCGGGACAATAACCACCGAGTTACCGACAAAAAAATTCGTATAACTGGCCGGGTACCGGAGATCTCCGCCCGAGACCCTGCCCGGCATCGGCAGTTTCACAACCGTAAGGGGGCCCCCGTCCTGGTCTGTGGATTTTCGTAAGGTGTCGTAATTCTCCTGCAGGGGGTGGTAATTTTCATCGGTCCTGTCCTCTTCAAAGGCACAGACAACGGTGGAAGGGCCGGCAAACCTCGCAAAATCGTCAACATGGCCATCGGTATCATCCCCTGCAATCCCCTCATCCAGCCAGATTACATGATTGGTTCCCAGGTTTTCCCAAAGATGTGCCTCCAGGTCAGATTCTGACAATCCTTTGTTCCTGTTCGGGTTAAGCAGGCAGGAACGACTGGTCATGACGGTACCTCTCCCGTTTACATCGATTGATCCCCCCTCGAGGATAATACCCGGGCGGAACACGGGGAGTCCCAGCCAGTCGTTCATTGCGTCCGGAACTTTTCCATCCCTGATATGGTCCTCGTATTTCCCGCCCCATGCATTAAACTCCCATTGCACCATGGCCACCTGGGAAATGGCAGGATTTACCACGAATGTGGGACCATAATCGCGGATCCAGACGTCTTCATAGTCAGTAACCCGGTACCTGACATGAGAATCGCCGGTTCCCTCTTTAGAGAGCCGTTCTCCAACCCTCTCTCTCGTATTTGTATCCCTGACAAGGAGATCGACCGTTTCTGATCCGTGCATTGCAGAAATGAACTGTACATAGGCATCCTCAACTGCTGCAAGGTCCGGGAATGTCACC
>JBAXMF010000271.1:0-4031 GCA_037134435.1 Methanomicrobiales archaeon
AATTGGCAGAGCAACGAAAATTTCTCTTTGCGCTTATTGGTATCGGGATTTTTTGTTCCGCACTGACCACAAAACATGCTGTTCACTCCTGTTTCTTGGGTTTCTTTTTGGCCGGGATAAACGTTGTGATCATTATCCTCGCAGACCACGAGGTACAATATTCTTTACCCTGTCTCAAAGGGTATTGCCCGGCCATTTATCTCCGCTGTTCTGCTATGCGTAACATGGTTTACCAGGGAAGAAGACCTGGCAGGTCCTGGTGAGAAACCGCCGTTGAGAGTAAAATAATCCTGTAATTTGTATTTCATGTTCTCTTATTCATGCGGATTGGAATAGACGGCACCATCCCCGATCGTAGGTCTTTGTCCTGGTACGTGCCTGTAATCAGCCTTGCCCTGACAAAAAGAGATGGAGTTATAGTGGGGTAACCGTTATCTTAGGCGGTACCGTGTCGCAGGACATCCCGCACCCACCCGGGCAGCCATTCTCCTGCAGGCAGATGAATTTTCCGGACTGGCATAGTGGCGGTGTACAATAGATGGTGGGGGTAATGCTCACCCGGGGCGTGGTGGTCCCATAAACCGAAGTATTATATGGCGACGTGGTTGGTTTTGTTGTGGGTGGTGGTGTCGGTATACCTGAGGGTGGGGATGTTTGAGTAACCGTAACGGTCCATGATTTCAGAACGGGGGCCGGTGTTGGAACCGGGGTAGCTAGCGCCGGGGCCTGATTAACGCACCCGGCGAATAGTACCGTAACCAGGGCGACGGCGATAAGCAGTACCAGGTATTCTGGATAGTTCACCATGATTCTTCACCTCCCAAACGTGGAAAAATTTCGAGTGTGCTCCTGGTATTCTCCAATGCCCAAGCCCCATTTGTTCATAGTGATGTCCTTGCCCTGTCTTTCACCAGGTCTGCCAGTTTTTTCGGGTTGTGGTCCGCCTGTAGTTCATTGCCGGGTTTGAACCCCTGTTCGATGATACTCTGCAACCACCGGTCCAGGGACGAATTAATAAGATCCTTTATTAGCAGGTTCGCTTCACCGGATTCCGAGTATACACTCAGAAATAGTCTGAGTCCTTCCTGCTGGTCCACCAGGGATTCTGACATGTATAACCCTGTCCCGTCCTGCTTCAGCGTCAGGGCCTCGGCCATTTCGGTCTCCTCGAATACCCGGACCTCCATTTCCGGGTCACACATCACGGCGCCCCTTAGATTGTAATGGTGGGCGAGAACAATCTTCTTCACGCCGGCAGAGTGCGACAGGACCTCCACAGACAGGTTCCTGGAAAAAGGTGCGGTAAACCAGGCATGTTCCTTAACGTCGAGTATTCCAATCTTTTTCAGGTTCTGAAAAATGGTTTTATACCTTGCATCTGGATCCTTCATTTCTTCACCCCATCAATCCCGGACAATGGAAGCCGACTGCCTGCACAACCCCGGGCTATTATTCGGTTTCCCGGTAGTTTCTTCTTACCTCGCCTGCCGTAAAAGGGTGTTGGTCATCTTCTCTGTAGTCGGGGTCATGCATCATCTTCGGGAGTGGGGTGGGTTCGCCTGGAGTAAATTCAGGGGTCTTCCTGGCTATCCTTGGTGGGATTCTCCTGGTAATCGCGGGCCTCATGATGCGGACTGTTGCATCATTTGTGATCCGGCCCTGATTTTTTAGAGACCATTTACAATCGAACAGGTTGTCCCGATTGCACCTTTTGGGGCATGGGAAAAATTGGTGATGAAGCCATTCGGACTCAACTAAATAAGACTCAATAAGAGGACTGCAGAGATCACGATAATGATAATAACCGCAACGACCATGGCAACCAGGACTGCCGCGACTGCCTTTCCTACGGACATTTCCTGAAGTTCCCGGATACCGAGGACCTCCAGGACAAAGCTCCAGACTGGTCCGATGAAGCTGATGTACGGGACCCATCCGAGCAGGAGGGTAGGAGTCATCCCGTACATGAGCGATTTGAGAGTCTGCAGATACCCTTTACGCCCTCCAAGGAGCCGGACAAAGAGGTGAAGCCATGCGCTGCAAACGAAGACCCCGACTATTCCCCCGACAAACAAAAATAAAAATACCGATTGAGGAACCGCTGAGACACCACCTCCGAAAAAGTATTCGAAGAAAATTACCGGGTATACCTGGCCCAGTCCGGATATTGCCCAAAAAAGATAACTTACCGACATCCCGGCAATCACGATTACGGTGGTCAGGATGGCGTTGGTCAACAGGAGGATAATAAAATAGGTAAATACTTGTCCGAACGAGTCATCCCTGGACCGTTGAAAGGTTACTACAGGGGCCGTGATGAATCCTTTTACTGTTTCTACAAAGTTTCGTACCATCTGTATCCCACCCGAATAGTACTGTTATTTATGCTGCTTTATCGCCGCGGAGAGGTGGCAGGTATACATATGGCCGGCAAAGCGCGTCTCTGCAAGATCCTTCCAGGCCGATTCCGCGACCGGTATCCGCTTTACTGCGGACATGATTATAGTGTACGCATGGTTACCATGAAAAATATGATCACTCTGAACCTTTCCAATCCGGTTTCTTGCCTCCAATGAGATAAAGGCACCTGTTTTTGCATCTGATTCCTTTTCCGGTTCACTCCCCCAAAAAAAGGGTTATTAACTGCAAATATGAGCCCCAATTCAATGTAGGTCAACCCCCAAAAAAATCCCCCCGTTTTCCGGCCTCGTTATCCCAAAAATAAGCCCGTATTCCTTCCACCCCTGCCCATTATTACCTACTTCCTGCAAGTGCCTGGATTTTTGTTTGGTACCGCCACTATTTCTGCCCGTTTCCAGAATCCGCCTATTATCAACGATATTTTTACACGCCCCAGGTATTCCCCTGTTTTATCCATATCCGAGCCCTTAATGACTCTGGATCTACTGACCCTGCGGTTGATTGCCGGGCATCGCCGGGAAAAGGGTGCGTTAGCAAGCCCGGGAATTTCGGTCCAGCATCATCTCTCAAATTGTTGAATGTGACGATTTCGTCCTATCCAACCAATTCCTGCCCCGGGCCTGTCCTCTCTATTCCCTCTTCCGATACCCGGTGTTCACCTGGTGCACGATGAGGTCTGCCTTCTGGATGAGTTCGGCAGGAATTTCTGTCACTCCCATCTCCATCCGCATTTTTAACTGGTCTGATAATTCCTGTGCTTCAATTTTTATGTTGCCTTTTGTATACTGGACGAGGTCGAGGACGTACTTATAGGCCGTGGCGATATCCCCGGTTACCATATTGATCATGACGAGGTCGCCGCAAAACGATGCAGACCTGGTGTAGTCCTGGGCGTTTACACTTGTACTCAACAGTTCGGCGTAATTATTCCGGAGGTACATCGCGAGATCTTTTTGTAGTTCAAGAACGGACTGGTACCGTTTTTCCGGTTCCTTCTGCAGGCATTTCATCACAACAGACTCGATCACTTTTGCATCGGGTTGTATTTCACCGGGGCATTGTGGATCTTTTGTGGCAATATTCATCCCGATTTCAAACATACTCTCGCCTTTGAACGGCAACATGCCGGTAATCAGCTCGTAAAGGATCACGCCGAGCTGCCAGATGTCCGTCCGTTCATCCTTTGCCCGGTTTTTGATCTGTTCGGGTGCCGCGTAGAACGGCGTGAACGAGGTGATGGTGGTGGAGGTTGACTCAGAGATGACCTTTGATAGTCCCCAGTCCGAGATCTTCGGCACCCCGTTCTTCAGGAGGATGTTCTGGGGTTTCAAGTCCCGGTGGATTATTTTCAGGCCATGGGCAAATTTGAGGCCTTCACAAATGTTGAACAGGACCCACGCCGCCTCCTCATTTTCAATCGGCTTCTTCTGATCTGCCAGTGCACTATCACAGAGTTCTTCCTCAAAGTAGGCCATCGGCATGATATTGAAATCGTAGAGTTTTACGATGTTCGGGTGAGAGAGTCTAGTCCAGTTCTGCATCTCTGAAATAAACGATTTTCCGGTTGTTGCATCCAGGGTGATGGGGATTTTGACGGCAACATATTTCCC
>JBAXMF010000272.1:0-4006 GCA_037134435.1 Methanomicrobiales archaeon
GGTTAAGAAAAACGAAGAACTCAATGCCAGTTATGAGCAAATCGCTGCAGGTGAAGAGGAACTCCGGGCCAATTTAGACGTACTGATATCGCAGGAACGGGCACTGCGGGAGAGCGAGGAGAAACTTGCAGCAATAGTGGCCGGTTCGCCCGTGCCCAAGTTTGTCATTGACTGTGATCATACGATCATCTACTGGAACCGGGCACTCGAGCAGACAACTGGTATCAGCGCTGCACAGGTGATCGGGACCCGTGACCAGTGGCGGGCTTTTTACCCGCAGGAACGCCCGACCATGGCGGACCTGGTCCTTGATGGTGCGTTTGTAAGGGTACAGGAATTATACGAAGGAAAATTCAGTGAATCTCCCGTGGTTACCGGTGCATTCGAGGCGACGGACTTCTTTCCGTACATGGGGGAGACGGGGACCTGGCTCCGCTTCATGGCGGCACCGATCAAAAATATTCACGGTGTCATGCTCGGGGTGGTCGAGACGCTCATCGATGTCTCTGATATCAAGCGGGCTGAAGTGGAACTGGTTAAGAAAAACGAAGAAATTAACGCCAGCTATGAGCAAATCGCTGCAGGTGAAGAGGAACTCCGGGCCAATTTAGACGAACTGGTATCGCAGGAACGGGCACTGCGGGAATCAAAAAAAGAACTTGCGGATATTATTGAATTCCTTCCTGATGCGACATTTGCCGTCAATGCAGGAGGTGTGGTGATCGCCTGGAACCATGCCATGGAGGTCCTGACTGAAGTAAAACAGGCAGATATGCTCAATAAAGGGAATTATGAGTACTCCCTTCCGATTTACCTGGAACGCCGACCGATTCTCATTGACCTTGTTTTTGGTTATGATGTGGTGGTAGCGAAAAAATATCCGGGTATAAAACGGGAAGGCAACAAGCTCATCGCCGAAGTATTCATCCCCCATTTTCACTGCGGCCGGGGTGCATACATCTGGTTTACGGCATCCCCACTCTATGATTCGCAGGGGAAGATCTCCGGCGCCATCGAATCCATCCGTGAGATCACAGAACAAAAAGAGCGGGAAGCGGCGCTGAACCAGAGGAACGAGGAACTCGGTGCAGCCTATGAGGAAATAACCGCAACCGAAGAAGAACTGCGCCAACAGGTAGATGAGATCGCTACTGCGCAGCAGGCACTGCAGGAGAGCGAGCAAAAATACCGTAATGTCGTCGAGGACCAGACTGAATTCATCTGCCGGTTCCTCCCGAACGGTACCCACATCTTTGTCAACGATGCCTATTGCCGGTATTTCGAGAAGAAAAGGGAGAAGATCATCGGGCACCGGTTCAGACCAGTAATCCATCCGGATGACTGGGAGAATGTGGCCCGGTCCATTGCTGCCCTTACTCCGGAACATCCCCTTATCACCATCGATCAACGGATCATCATGCCGGACGGCAGCATCCGGTGGCAGCGATGGGTCGACCGGGCAATCTTTGGCGAGAATGGTTGTGTTGTTGAATACCAGTCTGTCGGACGGGATTTCACTGAGCATAAAGAGATCGAAAAGGAGAGGGCGTATTATACATCGGAACTCGCTAGATACTCAACCTCGCTTGATGCAGCGAATGAGAAACTCACCCTGCTCTCCAGCATTACCCGGCACGATATCAACAACCAGCTAACGGTGCTGCGGGGATATCTCAGCTTTCTGGAAGATCTGAACCCCGATCCCACATATAATGAGTATTTTTTAAAGATTTCGACCGCTGCTAAACGTATCTCCGCCATGATCCGTTTCACAAAGGAGTATGAGCAGATCGGTACCAATGCCCCTGCCTGGCAGGACCCCCATACACTCGTGAACACTGCGGCAAAACAAGCCCCACTCGGCAAGGTCCTGGTGAAAAACGATTTCCCTGCCGGAATGGAGGTGCTCGCCGACCCGCTGGTTGTCAAGGTCTTTTACAACCTGATGGATAACGCTGTCAGGTATGGTGGGAAGATCACGACGATTAGGTTCTCCGCGGAAGAAACCGGCGATGAACATCTTATTGTGTGCGAGGATGATGGCGAGGGTGTCCTTGCAGAGGAAAAGGAAAAAATCTTCGAGCGGGGGTTCGGGAAGAACACCGGGCTTGGCTTAGCCTTATCAAGGGAGATCCTTTCGATAACCGGCATCGCGATCAAAGAGACGGGCGAGCCGGGGAAGGGTGCACGGTTTGAGATGCTGGTGCCGGAGGGAGCATGGCAGATGAGAAAAGAGGTGGGGGTATGAAATGGCAGAAGAGACGGGCAGAATAATTAATAACACACAAATAAAGAAAATCAGGGCATACGGCTTCGCAACGTGCAGACAGACCGTAACTATAAATCATCACCCAAAAATATTGCAGATGATAACCCCCGGGGTGAGATGATGAAAAAAAAACAGATCATCGCCATCATTATAATTTTGATTATCCTCACCGGTGGAGGCATCTGGTACCTGCAGTCTGTGCAGCAACCATCATACAAAACCTTAAAAGATATCACGATTGGGACGGGCAAAAATGCCGCGTCCACCCTGTTAATCGTCGCAAAAGACAAGGGGTATTTCGCACAACATGGTCTGAATGTCACGTTCAGTCAACCCCCGTCAGCATCAGCCGTTATGCAAGATCTCTTAAATCGCAAAAATGATTTCGTTTTTGTAAATGAGTATGAAATATCCGACCCAAACCTGTATAACAAAAATGTGCGGGTGATCGGTACACTTTCAGAATCGGATGTAAATTTTATTGTTGCCCGCAAGGACAGGGGAATCGTTCAGGTACAGGAGCTTAAGGGGAAAAAGATCGGTGTCACAAAGGGTTCCATAAGGGAATATTTTCTGGACCGGTTTTTTGTATTAAACGGTCTCCCCCTGAGCAATGTGACCGTAATCAACCTTCAATTGGCACCATTGGTAAATGCAACGGTCAATGGAGACATCGATGCGTCATTTTCTTCTGAGCCCTATGTGTACCAGATGCGGCAGCAGATGGGAGAAAATGCGGTTGTGTGGCCGGTCAGTCTTGGGCAGCATGCACACTTTTCCCTTGTCTGCAATGAGATTACCCTGCGGGAGCACCCGGAGATCGTAGAGGCGGTGCTGGCATCGGTTCTTGAGGCAGAGACCTATGTCAACTCCCACCCGGAAGAGGCAAAAAAAGTTGTCCAGACGCTGACAAATTTTGATGATCAGTACATGGATCAAGACTGGCAGAATCATCGTTTTGCCGTTACTCTTTCCCAGTCGCTTATCACGTCAATGAAAGACGAGACCCGCTGGAGGATCCGCAGGAATATGACTAATGCAACCGATATTCCCGATTTCTCTAAATATATCGCAGCAGATACCCTGTACAAGTTGAAACCGTCAGCTGTTACTCTCATACGGTGAGGGCAGGAATGGACGTGATGCCATGAAAATTAAAACACAAGTAAGTATCAGCCTCACCATCTTTGCTATACTGGTGGTTGTGATAATTTTCTTTGCCTATTCCAGTTACAACCAGCTTCAGGATATACAAAAAAAACAGCAGATCATTGACAATATTGAACATTCCGCATTTGATCTCTATTATCTGGAAAATGATTACGTTATCAATGGCGGAACAATTCCATTTGAACACTGGAATGCAAAATATGCTGCTTTGACAGGACAACTTCAGGCATTGACATTGACCGATCACTCCCAGAAGGCCGTACTTAATCAAATGTCCGACAGCCAGAAGGAGCTGAACGAATCCTTTTCCAATCTGGTTGCAGTAACCAGCGGAGAGCAGGGAACAGGATCAAGTGGAGTCAGCCAGGAATTAAAAGAATTTACTGCGAGCACACTGGAAGGACAGACGCAGATGTTGATGTCCCGGTCGTCTGAACTCTCTCAACTGGTGAAAGCCGAATCTCATGATGTCGAACAGAGGACGGTCCTGCTTATTTCATTCTCTATAGCAGTGCTCATCCTGTTTGTCCTGCTCAATTATCTCCTCATCAATCGTTCTGTGCTCAA
>JBAXMF010000273.1:0-3979 GCA_037134435.1 Methanomicrobiales archaeon
TACGAGGTGGCCGTTACCACTAGTAAGAGTAGCAAATATTTCCCTGAAATTCCCATCTATAGCGTGATATGCTTTGGTAAACGCTTCAAACTTCATCTTTCCAAAGGTCTCGATCCTTTCCAGAAGTGTCGTCCGCTCTCTTGACAATACGTCCTTTCGCGCGGTCCGGTCCTGGGCGCGTTTCTCGACCTTCTCGTATTCCTCAATCGCAAGCATGTTGACCGCGCCTATCTTCCTCATTGCGTGGCCCGCTTCTGCAATACCATCATCGATCTCCTGGAGGGTAAGATCAGTGGTAACGGCCCCTGCTTCAGGTGTCATAACCGCAATCTCCAGCTTAAGAGTATTTTCACGATCCAGAAGCGCTGAAAGTTGTATCCGCGCCCGTTCAAGCAAAGAATCGAACCCCAGGATCTTTTTTTCCGATGCGAGAAAATGTTCCATCGCTTCCTCGCGCTTCACCCTGAGCCCATCCAGTTCCCCTGAAAACATCTTTTGTTTCTCTTCGAGTGCCCCAATTTCACCTTTCGCTGAATCAATCGACTTTTTTAGTGACCCAGTCTCCCAGTCAATCTCTTTGTTGCGGTCCTGGACCTTATCGAGTTCTTCTTTCAGATCGCTCATCCGCTTGGTGAAATGAAGCCGCTCCCGCAAAAGATCGGTAATGTCAGACTCTTTTTCACGGAGCCTTCTTTCAAGTCCCTCCAGCTCTTTCTTCCAACGGTCCCGTTCTTCGGTGAGGGCTGGGATCCGAGTCCCCTCGAGCCTCTTTTTGATGACATCCATATCAAGGTTCAACCGGCCGATTTCATCAGTAATCGCATCAAGGGTCCTCTCAAGTGCTGCGAGCTCCTGGCTACCCGTATGCATCTCTGCCTCAAATGTATTCAGCGTCGAGATGAGAGCGTCACGCTCGAGTATGAGATCTTCAATCTGCCGGGAGTATTCATCCAATGCCATCCGGTTCCGCTCGATCATCTGGGAAAATTCACCCCTGGCGTGTCGTTTTTCATCGATCACCGAGCTACTGCTTTTAATGGCAGATTCAAACTCCCCGGCTTCCTCGCGAAGTTCATTGATGCGGATCCTGAGCCGGTCAATTTCATCTCCGACCGCTGCCCCAAATCCTTTCAGACTTTTCTTAAAAAAACCACCTGTCATTGCACCAGAACGTTCTAGGAGTTCACCATCAAGGGTGACCATGCGATGCAGACCTATCATTTTTCTTGCGCGGTCAAGGGAGTTTACAACAACGGTCCCTCCAAAAACAACACCGAATGCGTCCCGATATCGGGGGTCGAACGTGAGTAAGTTTACTGCATAGTTAATAATCCCTTCATCTCTGATTGCAGGGTATTCCGGTTTCTTCAAACGTGTTAGTGGGAGGAATGTGACCCGGCCCAGTTTCTCTTCTTTTAAGTACCGTATTGCTTGAGCAGCGACGGAATCGTTTTCAACCACTACGTAATGAAGTTTACCTCCCGCGGCTACATTCAGCGCGGTCGCATATTCCGATGGAGTCTGGCCAAGTTGCATGACAGTCCCGATAACCCCCTCCATGGCAAGGACGGTCTTTAGGACACTACCCCCCGCTTCACCCCGCGCCTGTGCCTGAGCTTCAAGCCTTACAACCTCCTTTTCTAGCACCTGGAGCTCCTCCCTTGTATCTTCAAGCATCTTCCGCTTTGAGAAGGACCCACTCTCGATGGCTGACAACTCCCGGGTAAGTTTTTCCTGACCTTCTTTCCCCCTCTCTGATTCCACGACCAAAGATTCCTTTAAAGACACTTTATCTGCAATATTTGTTTCTATCGCCTTGATCCGTTCCATATGCCGTTCTTTCTCAGTTGTCCTCATCCTGCTTTTTTCAATATGCATGTCCTGCTGGTGGATAATACCCGACCGTGCACCCCTTTTCTCTTCAATCGTTTTCATCAGGGAGAACAACTGGTCACGCGACCCTTCTGCCTCTTTACTCTCGTTTTTGATCGCAATTTCGGTCTTTTCTAAGTTTGCGCGTGCAGTCGCCACCTCCATGGCGAGATTTGTCCGGTCAATATTCTGGTTCCGGATCCCATCGTTGCATTCCGTTATCCGTGTATCAGCCCTCTTGGTATCCAGGTAATTGCGGGTAATGGCTTCGAGATTCACTTCCTTGTCCCGCTGGAGCCGAATAATTGTCAGTTCAGCCACTTTTATCGAGCCTTTCAGCTCTTCAAGCGATGATAACAGTTTCAGGTAATCTGCACCACTCTTCTGGTTAATCTGCTCGTCGATCTCTTTTAAATCGGCCCGGAGGTAGGCGAGTTCGTTTTCCTCTATACTCCGATCTGACAAAATTTGCTGGATTTCAATATTCTGCCCCTCAATTAGTCCCAGAAGAGCGATAATCTCTTTTTCGCGCTCCCGGATAGTCGCGGCGAGCCGGGCATTCTCGAAAAACCGAAGTTTATTCTGCCATTCCTGGTATTTCAGCGCATGCTCACGTTCCTGCTTCAGCTCGACCAGGCGCTTGTTAAGCTCGATGAGCAGCATCTCCTCACGCTCGATCCGCTCCCTGACAACCTCAAGTTCACCCAGTGCCTGGTCCCGTTTCGTGTCGAACTCCGCCACCCCGGCAATCTCATCGATAATTTTCCTCCTCTCGTAATCACTCATTTCAATGATACGAGTGATATCCCCCTGCATCACCACGTTGTACCCGTGGGGTTTAATGCCAAATTTTGCAAGAGTTTCAATGATATCCGTCTGTTTGCAGAGGCGGTCATTAAGGTAATTGTAACTGTAATATCCATTTACAGTCCGCTTAATACGGCGACGGATTTTAGTGCCTTCAGAAAAAGTGAGAGAGACCTCAGCGGTATTTTTCCCTGAGTTCAGGTTGATCAGGTCAGTTAATTTCTCCGCGCGAAGGCTTCGCGAGCTGGAAAGCGCAAGGACGAAGAGAATACTATCAATGATATTACTTTTCCCTGACCCGTTCGGACCCGAGATTACCGTAAATCCTTCAAAAAATGGTATCTTTGTCTTCTTGGAAAATGACTTGAAATTATCGATCTCGAGCTCACTGATATACAAAGACCAGGCTCCTGCCTATTTTTTTGACGATTCCGATTCATCGTCCTCTGCAACGATAAGACTGCTCTTTTTAGGTTCGGACGAAGACCCCATCTTTTTTCGGCTGGCAAATCCAGCTGATGCGACGATATAGTGGTTGTCCCCACGACGCTCTTCCATCTTCATCGTACCGTCGGGCTGCATGATCATGTCCATTCGTTTCTCTTCCACTGCAGCAACTAATGGTTGTTCAGGAGTTGTCCCTTTTTTCTGCATTACGACAGTCCCTGATCCTGATTCCACCTGGGCCAAAGGCTTCATCATCTTGAGCTCCTGCCTCCTTTCTTCCGAAAATTTATTCAGCCGCATGGCGATCGACTTGAGATCAAGGAGTTCTTCTGTCAACCCTTTAACAAGCGCTTCCATCTCCTTCATTTTTCGTTCAAGAGATACGACACGTTCTTCGGTGGTCATAACCGGGATATCAGGATTTTTAATAATTTCAGCCATTCGTTTTCCCCCACTCAGGTCTGTGTAAGCCATACCCAATGATATCACTATTATTTCGCATCATTGAGACCCTTAAGGTAAACATGAGCCTGATTACGTATAATAATTATGCTACACCGTATCGCATTAAAATACCATTTGTACGACCCAGTTACCGGTCATTTGTACTCTAACACTAGATTTCGGATATTTATCCGGAATAGGACCGTTCATTTAATGCGGTACAGTACCCATTTTACCATTTTACCCGGCAACATCCATGTAATCCCACCCCGTGACAACATCAATTCTGATTTTGATAGAAACGATAAACAAAATATAGGGTCTCACAGATCCAGATTTTTTAAAATTGGAATTGCCTCATACATGTTTCACGCAGCTGTCTTTTGTTTCTGAATTAATATTCGTGCAT
>JBAXMF010000274.1:0-3972 GCA_037134435.1 Methanomicrobiales archaeon
CTGCAGCATAATTGCAGGCGTTTACTTTCCTTTATTACTTTTCTTTACGGAATTGGTGGAGACCCTAATGGGATCTTCCCGGGGCAAAATGTTTCATCCGCAGCCAGGCGTTTCTAACACGGTAGAACCTGCTGGTAACAGGGTGGCCCCCGATAAATCCTTGCGTGAGGGTCCAGGGTTTACATGTTTAGTGCGATAAAATGCGGTGCAACCGGCAAAAAACGGGTGGATAAACCCGGGGGTTTCCCCGGCATTTATTGTTCCACGTGGTGCAGGAGATTGATCGCATTGATCATCGCCTCTGCAGAAGCAATGACGATGTCATCACCTGATGCACTGGCATCGAAGATGCGCCCGTGCTCGTCCTCTACGGCGATGGTGACATGCCCGATGGCATCAGAACCTCCTGAAATTGCCTCGATATTGAACTCCTTCAGCGTGATCCGTGCGGGGACAATCCCAAGAATTGCATTCAGGGCGGCATCAACGGGCCCGCTCCCGACACTTGAGTACACATGCTCTACTCCCTTGACTTTTGCCCGGATGCTCGCGGTTGGGATCGCATGGTTGCCGGTCATGATGGCGAGGTCATCGAGCACAATCAGCTTCTCACCGTTAACCGCACCCGTTACACTGCCGGCAATCTCGTAGAGGTCACCATCAGTTACCCGCTTTCCTTTCGCCGAGATAAATTTGACCCGCTCTACAATCTCATCCAGCTGGTCATCTGTCGGGTCCACGTGTGCATCGGCCAGCATCTGCCGGACTGCATGCCGTCCCACATGCTTACCGAGTGTAAGCCTCCGGCGGTGGCCTACCATTTCGGGCGTCATAATGCCCGGTTCAAAGGTAGAGGAACACGCAATCACCCCGTGGGAGTGGATACCACTCTCATGCGTGAATGCATTTTCACCGACCACCGGCTGGGTCGGTGGGACGCCAAACCCCCCGTAGCGGGAGACAAGCCGGGATGTTTCGACCAGTTTTTCCAGTTTAATCCCCGTACCAATACCGTAGATCGCTTCAAGGATCATGGCCGTCTGCGCGAGATCTGCATTACCCGCACGTTCACCGAGGCCGTTCACGGTAACCTGTACCTGGGACGCCCCGGACTCTACGGCAGCAATGGTATTCCCCACAGCAAGGCCGAAATCGTTGTGGCAGTGCACATCAATCGGGCAGGTAACCTCGGTTGCAATTTTCCGGACAAGGACTTTCATTGCAGAGGGGGTGATTACCCCGACGGTATCGGGGATGTTAATCACCGTTGCTCCCGCCTCTGCCGCTACCTGGAACACCTTCACAAGGTAGTCCCAGTCCGTCCTTGTCGCATCCATTGCCGAGAACATGCACAGGTCACTGTGGTCTCTCACATAACTCACGATCTCTCTTGTAATATCCAGCACTTCTTCAGCACTTTTATGGATCGTGTGGGTACGCTGGACTTCGGAAGTCGGGATAAAGACGTGGACCATGTCCACATCACAATCCAGGCAGATGTCCACGTCCTCTTTTTTAGACCGTGCAAGCCCGCAGATCCTCGCGTCGAGTCCCAGGTTTGCAATAGCCTTCACGGTCTCCCGCTCGGCTTCTGAAGATGCAGGGAACCCTGCTTCGATCGTATGGACTCCAATCGAGGAAAGCTGCCGGGCTATCTCGAGTTTCTGCTCAAACTTGAAAGATACACCTGGTGTCTGTTCACCATCACGCAGGGTGGTATCGAAAACAGCTATTTTTTTCGGCGCATGGTTAGCGACAAAGAAGACAATTCCCCGCAGGGACCGTTCGTGTTGACATACTTCACTATTAGGCAACCCCTGGTATAAAATGAATCCTAAATAAAACCGGATAACCTCAAAAAAATGGTCCTCATATCGATACGTTTAATACACATATTTCCCCTATATTATTGGCGCAAGACCCCGCCTTAACTCAGCCTGGTAGAGTGCGCGGCTGTAGTATGGTTTGCCGATTGAGGCAACTGCGCGGCTACCGCGATGTCCCCGGTTCGACTCCGGGAGGCGGGATAATTTGTGCGAAAGAGCCCAGGTAGTGTAGCGGCCCATCATGTCTGCCTGTCACGCAGACGACTCGGATTCGAATTCCGACCTGGGCGTTTTTGTTTTGCGTTTTATCCTTGTAAATGGTTGATTCTTTAACACCATTGATACCTGCAAAGGCTTCAGACTGGTCTGAATATCGTCCTGTTTCTCCTGTTTCCATTTATACAACATTTCAGAGGCCGTGGCTCATGGAATTATATAAATCAGATGCACAACGTATCATCAGGATAGGAAGGTTGTACATGGGATCGGGGCAAGACGTTCGAAAAATCCAGTTATTGTTAGTAGTAATCATTGGGTGCAGCCTTTTGGCAGGGACTGTGAGCGCGGGGCCGTTCGACCAGTTTTTATCCGGGGCGAAGGGGTGTAGTTTCGGCTCGGGTTCTGATTCAGCCTTCAGGAGTTTCTTATCATACTACCCGGATTCCCTGGAGGCGTATGGTTATTACGACCCATGTTGTGATTCAGACCCATGTGTATGTGCATTCGGAGGCACCTGCGGAGGCAGAGAGACGGTAATCTCTCTAGGCATGACTGGGAGCATGTTCTCCGGGACACCCACCTCCGGCCCCGCTCCCCTGACGGTAAAATTCTCGGGCAATTCCGGACCCGAAACCGGTTCGTGGTCCTGGGATTTCGGGGACGGGACCTTTGGTTCAGGGATGGAGCCGGTCCACACGTATACAATGCCGGGTACCTATACCGTGAAACTTACCGTGAGGCAGGGTGGTGCAGATGTGAATTACCGGACATCGACATCTTCATCGTGGGGCCAGGAGAGTACCTGGCTGAAAGAGGGAATGATCCAGGTAACCGGACCGGTTAGTAAAGGCGAACTGGTATCGGAAGGTCAAAATATAACCTCCACTCCCGCAACCGGACTCGTACAAACAGGTGCAATTGCAAAGTCCGGCCCCGTAATCAAGTATCTGTCTGGGATGAACCCGCTGGTAACCGGTCCTACGGTTCAGCCACTCTATGTCCAGCCAGGACCAATATCCACAAGGGCACCCGTCAACACAACATGGAAGGCCGGGGTCGTCGGGTATTGCTGATAGGGGCATTGTCTTGTCCACTCCGGGCCGAGGGTCTGAAAGAAGTCCTTGGCGGGACCCGGGGATGATTTTTCCGTTCTGATTCTCTGAAAATAGGGCGTGGCTGCGTATTAGGTGGCCATATTTTTTTATTACCTGATGCGAAGAGGTGGGGATCGATAGACTCTGCTGGTCGCAAAGTATGTGGCAGGAACGTCATCCGGGCTGGGGGAGACGCCGGCAATCTGCCTATAAACGTGATAACAAATGTTATGCCGGGTGGTCCTGTCCGGCATAATTTTTCAAATTATTCCGGTACTCAGTAAAAAGATATATGCCAGTTGTGCATGTACCATAGCTATAGAAATTCATACTGGATCAGGTACGACCGGGCAATTTGCTGATCTTTTATGAAAAACATCAGGCCAAGTGCGAACGGCACAATCTTTGTGCTGAGTATAGAAAGCTTTTGGAAGAAAGAGATGATGGAAATGAGTGGTATAAAAAAATCAGTCGTGTGTGCGGTATTGGTGGTCCTCATGTGTGCGGCATTGATGGCTACGGTGTCCGCAGCAACCGTGGACTTTGGAAAGAGTTTCCAATTATTTAACCAAAATGGGATTGTATCGCAGGTCTCCTCGGGAAACCCGGACAATGCGGATGTGGTGAAGGGGACACCTAACTACATGGAATTCTATACCCCGATCAAACTGCCGGTAGGTATCCCATATGTATATAAACCGGGTTCAAGTGGTCTTCCTAATTTCAACGCGTACCGGCCGGCCTTACCTGTTTATATTCCGGTGATTACGCCAGTGCCCCAACAGGGTGCCGGAAGTTCTAATTCAGCGCTTGGGGGCCTTGTTATTCTCGGG
>JBAXMF010000275.1:0-3946 GCA_037134435.1 Methanomicrobiales archaeon
TAACCCGCCATGATATCAACAACCAGCTGACGGTGCAGATGGGGTACCTTAGCATTCTCGAAAAGAAGCAGCCCGATACCGCTCACAATGTGTATTTCCAAAAGATTTCATCCGCTGCACAGCGCATATCAGCCATGATCCAGTTCACCAAGGAATACGAGAACATCGGGATCACCGCACCTGTCTGGCAGGGTACCCGGGAGCTTGTGGACACAGCGGCAAAGGAAGCCCCGCTCGGAAAAGTCATGGTGAAAAACGAACTCCCTGCCAACATGGAAGTGTTCGCCGACCCTCTTGTCGAAAAGGTGTTTTTCAACCTCGTGGACAACGCAGTCCGTCACGGGAGTAAGATTTCAACCATCAGTTTCTCCACTTTAGAATCCGGTGATGACATTCTGATCGTATGCGAGGATGATGGCGACGGTATTCCCGCTGAAGAGAAGGAGAAGATCTTCGAGCGTGGGTTTGGGAAGAACACCGGCCTTGGCTTAGCCCTTGCCCGGGAGATCCTCGATATCACCGGCATCACGATTACCGAGACTGGAGAGCCGGGGAAGGGAGCACGGTTCGAGATGACGGTGCCGAAAGGTATGTGGCGGATGAAAAACACCACGTAAATTAAATTGGAATGAGCGAAGGAGGGTCGGATCAATGCGGTTGACAACCTTCCCGAGCCGGGGTAAGGCCCAAATGCGGAAAAGGCATTACATGCCATGGATTAATATGGATATCATAATTATTTGGCATTACAAAGGCGGTTGCAGTTCAAAGATATTATCATGGTAACACTACCGATACGGGTTGAACTGTTGACTATCCGGGATATTTTATTTTTAATCAGAAAAAGGTGGGTGACAAAAAGAATATTACGGATCCTGTGCGAGGGGTGGATCCAATTTTTCAATTCGTTACGGGTGGATAGGAAAAGACCAAACCCAATGTCACACCAACCATTCTGATATGGTTCAGACCCAGGTTGAACTGGCAGCGGAGGGAATCGTGACCCGCCAGGTGAGGGATGTGGCGATGGCAGAGCATGTGCCACCTGATGTACTCATGGGGGGGGTCTCCCGGGGAAGCGTCGTGATAATGACGAGAGGGGATGTATCGGTAGGTATAGGTGAAGGTCTCCGGACTAAGGTCAACGTCAATCTCGGGACTTCTTCGGCGACGTGTAATCCACAGGAAGAAGTGAAAAAGGCCATTATTGCAGGAAAATACGGTGCAGATACCATCAGTGACCTGTCCATGGGTGGCAGCATCACGAACATACGAAAAGTGATTTTTGAAAACTCCTGCCTCCCGATCACCACGGTTCCCATTTACCAGGCATGTGCAGAACAGGGAATAAAAAATTTAACCAAGGACCATATCCTTGATGCTGTCCGGATGCAGGCCGGGGAAGGCGTAAGCTCCTTTGTATTTCATTGCGTCTCAAAAGAGATGCTGGCACTACTCAAAACGAAACGGAGAATTCTGGGAGTCGTTTCCAAGGGTGGTTCGATCACCTGCGCATACATGCTCAAAAACCAGGTTGAAAACCCATTTATCGAAAATTTTGATGAACTGCTGTCAATAATGAAACAACACGATATCGTCCTGTCCTTAGGGAATACGATGCGGAGCGGATGCATCCATGACACCCGTGACAAGGCCCAGATAGCCGAGATGAAAAAAAATGCAGAACTTGCGTCATATGCCCATGCATCGGGAGTCCAGGTAATAATCGAAGGGGCCGGTGGTCACGTCAGGGCAGACCGGATCGCAGGGTATGTCAGGTACCAAAAACGCCTGTCCCTGTTTCCGCTCTTTGTCGCGGGTCCCCTCCCGACAGATCTCGCGATGGGCCATGATCATATTGCCGGATGCGTGGGCGCAAGTATCGCAAGCGGTGCAGGCGCTGATTATCTCTGTTATATCACCCCTGCTGAACACCTTGGCCTTCCGAACCCGGAACAGGTCCGGGATGGGCTGATTGCATTCAGAATTGCAGCCCATATCGGGGACAGTATCAAGTACGGCCTTTCAATTGAGGATGCTGAACTTGCTTCAAAGAGGGCGGAACTTGATTTTGAGGGGCAACTCTGCCACGCAATTGACCCGGAGAGGGCTGAAGAAATTGCGCCGCGAAGCGGGCCCTGTACGATGTGTGGAGAGTTTTGCGCCATTAAAATAATGAAGGATTATCATTCATAACGGCCGGGTTAACTGCCCGCCCTTTCATGTTCCCATGCAATGGACCGATGCACCGATAACTGTACCACACATCAGGGTGGAACTTTATACTCTGGCGTTTGCCGGACAAATCAAGCAGTAATTCTGGCAGCGGTCCTTGCGTAAATCCATAATCTTTTCAAGAGATCGCATCGCTGACCTCATGATGATCTGAATGCTCCTTAATTCTTCACTGATTTTCGTGAACTGTCACGGACTGTGGTTGTGGTTAATTTTTTTTACGATTATTTGACATCTATCAGAACTAAGGGCGTATCAACACCAATCACAGTCGTTTTCCAATAGATTCCATGGCTTCAATGACGGTATTAGGGCGCGGTTTGATGATTGCCACGGGAATGTCGACGATTTTTTCAACAATCGACGCAAGGACCGGTGCACAGACAATCCCTGCAGCTCCCTCGCGTTGTGCAGTGACGGCTGCGATGATGCATTCGTCAATAGAATTAGCCGCATACCCGCGGATTGGACATATCGCGCCTTTTACAATGATGGTTTGTCCTTCGATCTCATCGAGCAGGAACCTGGCAGCTATCACAGCGATGAACTGGGCATATTTTGGTTCAAGGTGCTCAATGATCTTTCTGACGGTGGAGAACCTGGGATCACTTTCACCAGAAAGAATTTTATACAGTGTTGGAGCAGGAATGCAGGTTATCTCCGCCAGTTCCCGAACGGTCATATTTCTTCTGGTAAGTTCGCTGTTGACCGCTTCACAAAAACCCTGCGTGAATATTGTTTTTGAGAGCATAATGTGAATTATTGGATAATTATTGATATATAATTAACCACATAGTATAATATTACTTAGTAAAATCGGAATATTCTATAATACCCGGTGTACACGTATGAGTATGGAAACAGAACCGATCCAGTGCATCACGATCCTTGCCGGTCGTGACCGGAACGGGGTTACTGAACCTTTTGAACGGATCGACATAAACCCCGGCGATACTATCTCCATTGTCGGACCCACAGGATCAGGAAAAACTGCATTTATCAACGATATCGAAGTCTTTGCATGTGGCGATACTATCACCGGGCGAACGATTCTTGTCAATAACCAGATGCCACCGGAATCGTTTGTCCGCGATCCGTCCAAAAAGCCCATCGCCATGATCACCCAGAATACCAAATGTCTCAGCGACCTTACGGTACGGGAATTCCTTGCGATGCATGTGCGGGCGAGGGGGATCACAAAAGCGGATATTTGTACCAAGACCCTTGCACTTGCAAACGAGTTCACCGGAGAAAAAATGCACCTTGATATGCGCATGACCGGCCTTTCCGGGGGACAGACCCGTGCCCTGATGATTGCAGATGCGGTCCTGATCAGCAATGCACCGGTAATCCTGCTGGACGAGGTGGAGAATGCAGGCATCTTTAAGGACCGTGTGATCTCATGCTTAAAGTCCCACGGGAAAGCAGTCATCTTTGTCACCCATGACCCGTTGGTCTCTCTCCTGTCAGATCGCCGCATTGTCATGAGTAATGGTGCTGTTGAGCGTGTACTCACTCCTGATGGTAATGAACACGAAGCCCTCACTGCAATTTCCTTAATCGATGCACTGATGGGCAGGCTGAGGGAGAAGATCCGGGCCGGCGAACTCCTCACCGGGCCGATTGGTTCTGTATGAAACTGCTGATTGTTGCCGGGCCACCCAGTGCGGGAAAAACAGCGGTAGTGCGGCAGATCCTGCGCTCAGTGGCC
>JBAXMF010000276.1:0-3945 GCA_037134435.1 Methanomicrobiales archaeon
GAAAGAGCAGATCTTTTCACGCGGGGACGGGACCCGGACTTCGATGAACAGCCTCATTTTTGTACGGGAAATTCTTGATATTACCGGCATCACTATCATCGAAACCGGCGAGCCGGGCAAAGGAGCACGGTTTGAGATGACGGTGCCGAAGGGAGCGTGGAGAATGGCAGGGACGGATAAATAATGGATGAGATACTCCGGGTCCTCTATGTCGATGACGACCCGGACCTTCTGGACATTGGCAGGCTATTCCTGGAGGAATCCGGAGATTTTACCGTATCGACGGTAATTCGCGCATCTGACGCAATCCGGCTACTTGAACGGGAAAGGTTCGATGCCATCATCTCCGATTACCAGATGCCGGAGATGGACGGCATCCAGTTCCTGATCGAGGTGCGGACACGCTTTGGACCGATCCCGTTTGTCCTGTTTACCGGCAGGGGCAGGGAAGAGGTTGTTATCCAGGCGATCAACAGCGGGGCAGACTTCTACCTGCAGAAAGGCGGCGATCCCAGCGCACAGTTTGCAGAACTGGCCCACAAGGTCAGGTCAGCGGCATTACGGAAAAGGGCAGAAGATTCTCTGCGGCAGAGCGAGGAGAAATACCGGCATTTAATCGAACACTCGAATGAGGCAATTGTCGTTGCACAGGACGGGATGCTGCAGCTGGTTAATCAACGGGCGGTCGAACTGACCGGGTTTCCGAGACCGAAACTCCTGTCCATGGAGTTTTCTGCAGTTATTTACCCTGATGACCGTGCGATGGTAGTGGAACGGCACAACAAGAGATTAAAGGGTGAGGAGGCCCCGTCCCGCTATAGTTTCCGACTGAGTCCACCGGATGGAAGCATACGGTGGGCTGAGCTCAGCGTCACCCCGATAGACTGGAACGGACGCCCGGCCTCGTTGAATTTCTTAACGGATATCACCGAACGCAACCAGGCAGAGAGGGCACTCAGGGAGAGCGAGGAGAAGTATCGTTCCCTTACCAGCCAGGTCCATGATGGCATTTATATCTACCAGGGGAATCGTTTTGTCTATACGAACACCAGGGTTTCCGAGATAACCGGGTATTCAAATGAAGAACTTCTCAGTATGCAGTTTATAGAGCTGGCTCACCCGGATGACCAGGCATATATTAAGGATATCGCAGAACGCAGGTGGCGGAGAGAACCCGTTCCTGACATGTACGAGTGTCGTATTATCCAAAAAAACGGAGAGGTCCGGAACCTGGAACTTGTTGTTTCTACTATTCCGTACCAGAACGGGATTGCCGCACTGGGAGTTGCCCGTGACATCACCGATCGGAAACGGGCAGAGGACGCGCTTCGTAAAAGCAATGCACTGTTAAAACGGGCTGAAGAAGTCGGCGGGTTTGGCAGTTGGGAAATTAGTCTGAATGAAAAAACGGTCACCGCATCTGAGGGTGCAAGGATACTCTATGGTCTTCCAGGGACACAATGGACACTTGAAGAGGTCCAGAAAATTCCCCTGCCTGAGTACCGTCCTCTTCTTGATACGGTGTTTGGAGATCTTGTCACGGGAAAATCATCCTACCATACAGAGTTCAAAATCCGGAGGCTATCTGATGGGGCAGTCCTGGACATCCAGTCTTACGCAGAATACGACCCGGTAAATAACGTCGTTTTCGGGGTGATCCATGATATCACCGGGCGCAAAGCTACAGAGGACGCGCTGCGGCAGAGCGATGAATTCAACCGGAACCTGGTAAATAACCTCCCTGATTATCTCCTGATCTATGATCAACTGGGTAATATCCTCTATACAAACCCGTTATTTTCGACAAAATTCGGATATACTCCGGATGAGGCATTGGGTTCACCTGTTATCGGGCACATCGCCCCGGGGGACCGCCACCAAATCCGCACCCTGATGGAGCAACGGATAGCAGAAATCAATATCCCCCCTTATGAAGTCTCGATTTTAAAAAAGGATGGCTCACTTGTGCCGGTGATTGTCAAAGGCACCCACATAACATTCCGTAACCGGGATGCAGTGCTCGTGCTGATGAATGATATCTCGGATCTGAAACAGGCAGAGGATGCACTACGTGACGCAAATAAAAAACTCACCCTCCTCTCCGGCATCACACGGCATGACATCAACAACCAGTTGACGGTGTTGCGGGGATATCTTGCCATTCTAGAAAATAAGCAGCCTGATCATGCCCTTTGTGAATATTTCCAGAAGGTCGCAACTGCTACAGATCGGATATCGGCGATGATCCGGTTCACCAGTGAATATGAGTCAATCGGCGTCCATGCTCCTGCCTGGCAGAATTTCTGTGCACTCCTCGGGACTGTAGCAAAGGAAGTCCTGCCAGGAAAGGCCATCATTAAGAACGATCTTCCTTCCGGTGCAGAAGTATTCGCTGACCCGCTGATCGTTAAGGTCTTTTTCAACCTGGTGGATAATGCGGTTCGGTACGGCGGGAAGATCACGATCATCCGGTTCTCTGCTGAAGAACGCAATGGAGATCATATCATCGTGTGCGAAGACGATGGCATTGGTGTCCCGGGTGACGAGAAGGAGAAGATTTTCGAACGTGGCTTTGGGAAGAACACCGGGCTTGGCTTAGCATTATCAAGGGAGATCCTTTCGATTACCGGGATCACGATTTGCGAAAAGGGCGAGCCTGGGAAAGGGGCCCGGTTTGAGATGGCGGTGCCGAAGGGAGCGTGGCGTTTCGCCAAAGAACCGGAATGAGTGGCCCTTTAAGACTTGCCCTCACAATCAGATTCCGAGCGCAGAAAGAACCAGAATGACCGATAAGATTTCAGATAAACGGCCATCGGGTCCTGGGCAGAAATGTCCGTCCCCTTTCCCCTTTTTTAGTCCTGTTTTTAAAATCACATACTATTAATACGTTCAGCCGAAATGGAGAACTGCTGTGCGAAGCTCATGAAACTCCAGAAAAAAACACTGTTGGTTTTCGTAGTCCTGCTCATATCGGTCCTCGTAGTAGTCAGCGTCTTCTTTTCCACCATACTCCTGGCAAGTTACAGCGCTCTTGAAGAGCAGTATATCGAAAAGGACCTCGACCAGGCGGTCAGCAAACTTGATGACGAACTTTTTTCCATGTCATCTATCGCAAGGGACTGGGGGCCCTGGGATGATACGGTTGATTTTGTAAACGGGAATGATCCGAAGTACATCAACTCAAATCTCCAGCCGTACGGCTTCGATAATCTCAACCTGAACCTTATTGTCCTTACTAATACCAGGGGAGAAATCCTCTTTTCGGGGGCATATGATCTCGGGAGCAAGGTGATGGTCCCGGTCCCCACTTTCTTTTCCAGACAACTTGACCCTAAAAATCCCCTGATGGACATGTCGGATCCCCACCGGGTAACTTCGGGAATTCTGATGCTCCCAGAAAATCCGATGCTCGTTGTATCACAACCCATTCTATACTCCAATTTTACCGGTTCACCCCAGGGTGTCGTGATCATGGGACGGTACCTCAATAAAGCAGAAATATCGAAGCTTGCCGAACTCACACGCCCCAGTCTTGCCTTCACCCGTACCGACGATCCAGCATTGTCACCAGGCCTGGTTATGCGTATCCGGGAGAACAACGGGTCAGCACCCGGAATTATCCGGCAGCTGAATGGGGATAAAATTGCAGGATATGCACTTATACCTGACATTTATGGAAATGACGGGCTTGTCCTCCAGATTACAGAGACCCGTGATATCTACCGGCAGGGATTGAATACAACCTTGCAGGTCCTCCTGATCATCATCCTGAGCGGGGTGTTCCTTGGGCTTGTGGTAATTATTCTGCTTGACCGGTTCCTTTTAGAACGAATGAGATCTCTGGCACTCCAGGTATACACGATCGGCAGATCCGGAAGTGCAACGGAGCATGTGAAGATCGAAGGTGATGACGAACTCTCCGGGCTTGCAGCCGAGATAAACCGA
>JBAXMF010000277.1:0-3938 GCA_037134435.1 Methanomicrobiales archaeon
GTTCATTCCTTTATCCAGTCAATGGCGGTAGGCAGCAAATGGTTGTTCGGCCTCGCTATTATTGGCACCGGGATCATTTCGGCAGCTCTTTTTATTTATGGGTTCCTCCTGAGTCTTTCCGGGGTTTACAAAGCAATAATACAATTCAACTTTGCGATGGAGACGGTCCAGGTATTTCTCGCAACATCAATAGAGATCATCGATATATTTCTCGTTGCGACCGTCTTTTATCTTATATCCATGGGGCTTTATGAGCTCTTTATCGCCAAAGCACCGCTCCCCGGCTGGGTGGAAATTCGTAATCTCGATGACTTGAAAACCAAGCTCCTCGGACTTATTGTCATTGCATTAGCCGTCCTTTTCCTTGGGGTGGCCCTGACCCACATTAAAGAAATGGGTATACTGGGATTCGGTACTGCAGTGGCAATTATGATTATAGCAATCTCCTCTTACCTGTGGGTTAAACATGAATAATATCCAGGGGACGATAACCTTGGAAGGGAACTTCTCTTTTTTATCAGACACCGGGAAAAACACAAATAGAATAGTGCAAATACGTAAAATGCAGTAATTTTTATTACATTGTTATTCGGGGGATTTTCCAATGGTTTCAGAAGACGAGTTCGTGATGAAAAAAGGTTTGTGTATGAAATATTCGTTACCCTTGTATCGATAGTATCGGCTTGTCAACCTGGCATGAGGCCAAAAGGCCATGCAGCCTTTAAGCAATGAAAATACGAATGCCCATCTATTTATGCCCGCAATGTCGCTGAATTCTTAATTTTCATCACAAATCAGGGGAATTTTCATGCCGGTTTCACGGACTAGTTACACATTTTTTAAATACATTACCTCCAAAGGATCAGGTTAACATGCTGTCATTGATCCTTATCGGGGCAATTATTTTTTCGATAGCAATTTTTATCTATTCCCTAATATCGCACCGTATCGAGGGATCGATTGTCACGGCCCCGATGATCTTTGTTGGAATTGGCCTGCTGGTCAGCCCTGAAGTGTTCGATTTTGTAGCTATCGGCGCGAATAGCCAATTAATATTGATATTTGCAGAAATTGCACTGGTATTAATCCTTTTTTCTGATGCAGCACGGATTGATTTCACCACCCTGAAAGGAAACCGTAGTTATCCCACCCGTCTGCTTGCGATAGGGCTTCCCCTCACTATTTTCGCAGGGTCTGTCAGCGCGATGGTACTATTCACCGGTATTGCCTTACCTGAAGCAGCGCTTATCGGGGCAATCCTTGCGCCCACCGATGCAGGGCTTGGCCAGGCAATAGTGAACAGCCCTAAAGTTCCGGCCAGGATACGCCAGGCCCTGAATGTAGAAAGTGGACTGAACGATGGGGGAGCGATCCCGTTTTTCGCCTTTTTTTTAGTCCTTGCAGATGCAGAGAAGAATAATATTCCGGCAGGTCAATGGATTATTTTTGCAGCTGAACAAATCGGCCTCGGTATATTCGTAGGATTAATCGTTGGCGTTTTAGGGGGTTACCTGGTTAACAAGGCCATTGATAAAGGATTGATGAGGGGCAGGTTCCAGTGGATTGGCTTCCTCGCACTCGCCATTATATCGTTTGTTGTTGCAGATGCCGTGGGTGGCAGCGGGTTCATCGCCGCATTTGTCGGGGGATTTGCCACGACCCTCACGGGCAGACACGTTGGGGAGTCGATAATCGAATTCACCGCAACAGGGGGGGAAATCTTCAGCCTTGCCGTATTCTTCATTTTTGGTATCCTTGCTGCAAGTCTCATGTCCGGGATTACCCTTGTAATTCTGGTCTATGCCGTGCTGAGCCTCACCCTTATACGGATGGTACCTGTTGCAATAGCGTTGAAAAATACTCGTTTGCAGCCGGAATCTGTCTGTTTTATCGGGTGGTTCGGTCCACGCGGACTTGCATCGATTGTCCTGTTGCTTATTACACTTAATGAAGCCCCGGGTATACCTGGCCTGCAGACAATTGCCGTGGTAGTAAGTACTACGGTACTAATCAGTGTATTTGCGCATGGTTTATCTGCAAACCCGCTCATCAACTGGTATGAAAGAAAAATGGCATCGTTGCCCGACGATGCACCAGAGAAGAAAGAAGTGGTGGAACCCCCTACCCGCCTTCATGCCACAATAAAAAACTAAAAAAATCAGAAATTGCCTGGAAAGGAAACAAATGGCCTGGTGAATACATGACCGAGGAAAATCATCCGATCAGGAATATCAACCCTAAAATCTGGCAGATAGTTGTCATTGCGTTCATTGCAATTGCATTTACCGCAGTATGGCTTTCGACGTACGAATATCTTGACAAAGTCATCTGGATGAACGACTTTGTCGCCACACACCGTTGGACAATTATTGTGGGAGTACTGGGTTTTTCACTCCTCGTTGGGCTCTGTGAGAAATATCTCCATGCACCAAATGTAATCCATGGCGGATTTTCAGATTCGATGAAAGGTGAAGGTGTAAAAAGCGATTATAAAGCATTCCCGGGAACGCTCCTTTCATCGTTTGTTTCCCTCTTTTCCGGGGCAAGTGTGGGGCCGGAAGGCCCGCTCGCATTCCTTATTATGGAAATTTCTGTATGGACCCGGGAGAAACTGAAGATCCTGAATGATGCAGCCCTTGGTTTTGATGTGGCAGCCTTGTCATCGGCTTATAACGGGATTATTGGCAGTCCTTTATTCACCGCAGTTTTTGCGACCGAGTTTAATGTCGGAAAGAAAGATGCCCTGACATTTCTTGCATGGAACCTGCTTGCAGGTGTTATTGGGTTCCTGTTTTTTTCTCTGCTTGGACTTCGTTCCTTTGCGAGTATGCTGGCATTTCCTTCAATCAGTGAAGTAACAGGTCTTTATGTCCTCTATGCGGTACTCCTTGGTGTCCTGGGTGCGGTCATTGCAATTCTCATGGGGCTGGCAATGCAGGGTATAGGGGTCGTGATGGAGAAAACCTTCAAGGACAAAATATTAACCCGTATCCTTGCTGCCGGCATTATCATCGCTATTATCTGTTATCTTATTCCTGACCTGATGTTCTCCGGGGAGACGCAAATCCTTGGAATAATCAACCAGGCTGCGGAGATCGGCGTTGCGATGCTCCTATTGATGGCAGTGCTGAAAGCGTTACTTCTTGCCCTTTCGTTTAAAAGCGGTTATCTGGGTGGTCCTATTTTCCCTACTGTGTTCACCTGCACAATGATCGGACTCACATTGAGCCTGGTATTCCCGGGAGTGCCGGTGGGCATCTTTGTGTTATGCATTATCGCCGCGGTCATCACCCTCGCACTGGGAGCGCCATTGACCGCAATTCTGCTTGTTATCGTTATGGGCGCAGCAAACCAGTACATGATAGCACTTCTTGTACTGTCGTCGGTCGTTGCATTGATTTTTGGGACTGCTGTCAGGCAACTCAGGGAAAAACGTGCAGGAAAGGAGGTGAAGGTTTCCAGTTAAGAGAAACCATATCTATTTTTTGGGCCTCGCCGAATAAGGAGGAGAAGTCACCGTCCCCCCCTCTCACACGAACCGTACTTGACACTTTCGCCAGTCAGGAGTTTCGATCCTTATAGCAGTTCAGTGTCGCACTTCTCTATGACGTCTTTTCCTGGCAGATTGATTCGGTAAGACTCCTATCTTTCCACGTTGTCATCCGGGCTTCACACTATACGGTTACCAGTATCGCATGCCGAACTCGGAACACCATTGAATGGATAGGGTGGCTTTCATTTGCAATCCAAATTACAACTTTTCTTGTTGCACTCTTGCGTAACTCCAATATTACACAGTTCCTTTACGATCGGTGTTTGCAGTGCTGGATGGTAGGAATAGGAAAGGAGTGGTGTTAGTTGGGGAATAATGGGTCGCGTTCATAATCCCTGCCAGTCTTACATTTTTTAAAATATACAGGCTAAAACTATCCCGACGT
>JBAXMF010000278.1:0-3937 GCA_037134435.1 Methanomicrobiales archaeon
AGTCCAGACTGATGCATAAGATACCATTAAATTGAATAAAAATCGGAAAAATGAATTGTTGGCCAATTCCATGCAATGAAATTTACAGTGCCCGCCCGAGGGCGATCGATCCGATTTGCGGGGTCGTGCTTGTCAGGGTCCAGAAGAACTGGAGTTTAGCCGCCGGGGAAGTAGCAAGTCTCGCATATCCCATTCCGATTCCGGCCCCAAAATTGCGGGTATCGTTGCTATGTGCACTCCCGGTTTCATCGATAACGACAACCTCCCTTGATTTCGAATTATCCGCACTGTCTGATACTGCTGCAACGAGCATAATGTGCCCTGAAGCTTTGTTATCAGTATTTGTATTTGCCCAGGAGATGATATCGCCCGGCTGTAAGTCTGAAAGTGAAACACTCTGGAACCAGCCGTTCTTTCCTGATGAGAAGAGCTGGTAATAGTTGAGCGGGTTCGGCACTGAACAGCTTCCCTGCGGGTCATTACATCCTGCTTCGGGGATAGGGCTACCGGTTGTCCAGCTGGTAAATCTGGTTGTACGGTCGGTATTAGCGGAGGTAAAGAGTGAAGTGATGAAACCGCTGCAATCGGTCTTCACATTGAGGAGCGAGGGCTTACCTTTTGTGTCTATCTGGCCAGCGGCAATAACAATACCGCTCCATCCTGCAGGTTTGCCACCGGGATTGCTTTTCCAGACCAGTTGGTTACTTCCGATTGGTGCCCAGACAACACTTGTGGGTTTGCTGGCATGCACCACATAGGAAGTTTGTGATGTTTTCATGTTTGTATAGGAGGACGGGAGATAGTCCGGAGCACCGGACGAATACGTATATATCCCTTTCATAAGGGCCTTTGCACCGGATAACAACGCTGCATTCGTCGAGCCGGCCGGGGTCTGATATATCCACGTTGTTGGAGGTACAGGTACGAGGGTCGCAGAGATCGATGAGGTTTTACCTGCCAGAACCGTTACATCGGTCTGATAATCATTATATCCCATTTTTTGCAGTGTGACCGTATGTTTTCCTGCGACTATATTAGTCAATGTGACAGGCGAAGTTCCTTTATTCACGTTGTCGAGAAGAACCGTTGCACCGGAAGGAGACGATATAATTCCTACCGAACCCGTTGTGGGGGTTATGGGGATAAGGGTCGCCGAGATAGTTGCGGTCTTACCGGCCTGGACTGACACATAGGTCTGATAATCATTATATCCCGTTTTTTTCAAGGTGACCGAATGTCTTCCCACCACAATGTTACCCAATGTGACAGGCGAAGTTCCTTTATTCACGTTGTCGATGAGAATCGTTGCACCGGATGGTAAGGAGGTAATTTTCAAAGATCCCACAAATGGGGCTGCGGATACTGGTACTGCAACAACAATGAATAATAGAGCAATTATTGCTATTATTGGAATTGCATTTAATTTCATAGATCCCTGGTTCATTTTTATCCTTATAACCTCTTACAACTGCACAGCATATGGATCTTACAAAAATTTATTAAAACGTAGTCGTGCCGAGTTAATTGAACTCAAAAAAGTATCTATTTTTATTGAACCTGGCCCTACAAAGCCCGCCCGAGTGCAACATATCCGGGCTGCGGTTTCGTTGTCTCCAGTCCCCAGTAAAACTGAAGGATATTTTCGGGGGAGTAGGACAATCTGATTATTCCCATTCCAAGTCCTTCTCCGGTTTTCTCTCCTGAAGGGAGCGTTTTAACCGGGCGGGTATCGAAACTGTGGGGCGATCCTGTTTCATCAATGACGACCACGTACCGTGAATTTGGATACCCTGTGCAGGATGAGACTGCTGCAACGAGCATGATATGCCCCGGATCACTTTGGTACGTATTTGAGAACGATATGAGATCTCCGGGCTGCAGGTCTGAAAGTGAAACGTTCTGGAACCAGCCGTTCTGTCCTGATACAAAGAGATGGTAATAGTTGAGCGAATTCGGCACGGTACAGCTTCCCAGCGGATCCTTACATGATGCTTCAGGTACAGGACTACCGGTTGTCCAACTGGTAAATTTTGTCGGCTGTATGGTATTTGTAAAGGTAAAGAGGCCCGTAATGAACCCGCTGCAATCCGTCATTACATGTACGGGCTCGGGATTACCTTTTGTGTTTGTCGGGCCGGCGGCGACAACGATGCCGCTCCATCCTTTAGGTGTGTCGCCGGGAATGCTCTTCCAGACAACCTGAGTTTCCCCGTCCGGCGCCCAGGATATATTGCTTGGGTTAGCAGCGTGCACCGTATAGATAGTGCAGGAAGATTTCTGGTCCTTATAGGAGTTCGGGAGATAATCCGGGCTGCCCGGAGAATAGGTGTAAATCCCTTTCATCAGGGCCTTTGCACTGGATAACAATGCTGCATTCGTCGGGTTGGCCGGGGGTTGGGATATCCACGAGACCGATCCCGGACCCGAAGTCCCGATGTTTGAGCAATCAGCTGTCTGCGGTGTACTGGTGATAGCTACGGTGGGCGTCGTAGTGATTTTCCCTGGTGTGGCTGGTGCAGATTGATTTGTGCAACCTGCAATGCAGACTGCCACGATAAAGCAGATACATATGACTATCAGATATTTTTGGGGAGAATGAGACATACTCTTACTCGGGCGTTTGCGCATAAAAATTCAATTGCGGGATTAAGCTGCTTATATCGAAGACTGCTAACGTCCTCATTTCAACTGGATGTTCTGATAACCAGCTTAACCGCAAAAAAAACCGTTACCAATAATAAAGATCACCAATTGATTATCGCCCACCTTACAGGTGAGGACCTTGACAAGGCTATCATGAAACTCTACAATCTGACCGATGAAACAGAAGTAAAAAAGATGAAGAGTATGGCCCCCAAACAGTGCCCGGCGTGTGCTACGTACAATATTCACACAAACGAGTTCTGCGCAGCCTGCCTTACTCCCCTGAGTGAAGACGCGGTGAGGTCAACGGACCTGCTGAAAGACGATGTCATTGGCAACCCGAAGGCATCGAGCAGCCTGATATCCCGTTTATCCCCGTCCAGTACCGCGTCAATATCCTCATTCAGCAGGATAAATGCCCGGCGGTCAAGGTCAGAATGGATCTCCTATCCTTCGCTACACATCGCAATCCTACCCACGTTCTCAAACGATTTAGCACGAACAGATTTAGTCTTCCCGTTAGGAAGTGCCAGATCTCTGGATACCATCGGCTACTTCACCAGGCGAACCTCCTGACTATCCGAAAATTGACCGGAAAGCAGAAGCGAACCGTGAATACCGGGGTACCATCAGGCCACCCCTTTAGACATCGCCCGCCGTTGTGCGTTTTTTGAGGCTGGTTTAGCCTTCCTTTGCAGCCGCTTCCGTTCCCGATCTTTTTGCTGGATAACGCCAAGATTCCGCTCCCTGTATGCCTTTTTCCGCAGAAGATAGGCGGCATGGTTACGTTCCCGCCATGCTTTCCACCTCGGAATAGCGGCGTTCCGGGCCTTTACAATCTTGATCGCCGTGCTGATCGTTACTGTCACCGTTGTCATTTTCTCTTCCACCTCGGGCTTGATGAGGACCCGGCACGTTCCCATAACTCATCGTGGTTCATGTACTGGGTAATCCATAATTTTTCCTTGCTATACACCCCGCCGGTCACTTGCCGGGCCGTGATCTGCACACCCGCAAGAGCCATAATCCCCCATAAAATATCATCGCGGGCTGCGAATGTTTTACCAGAAAGGAACGCCGGAAGGTGTTGTCTTACTTCTTCCGGGGTCATGGGACCACCCCCATGCGACCTGTCCCGTTGCATACCTGGCACGGTTCAGGGAGTTTCCGTTTCCGGAAAAGCCGCCCTGTCCCGCGACAGACCACGCAGTCGATTTCTCTGTGGTAGCGGTCGGTCATCCGCCCACACCGCCTTTCACTGGGCCGACAGCCCGGGCTTCACGGTCATAACATT
>JBAXMF010000279.1:0-3932 GCA_037134435.1 Methanomicrobiales archaeon
GGAGCTGCCAGGCATTTCATTGGATGAAATATTGGGAAAAACCGTTCTTCTCCTCCCCCTGGCCTGGCAGTTTCCCGAAATTACCGAAGCCAGCATTGTATTGGAAGGGCGGGCCTTCCAAACGGTAAACTTCCGTGAAACGTCCTGGATGCAGGCCTGCGAAATAATCGTTAACGGTATTCCTTCAGGACAGGTGGTGGTATGCTACCTGGAAGAGCGGCAGGGGAGTGGTGAAGGGCCGTTCTTACAAGATGAGCAAAAATTGCTCGACGCCATAACAGAACGACTTGGTCATATCATTGAGCGTAAGCGGGCTGAGGGGGCGCTTGCCGGGAGCGAAGAAAAAATCCGTCTCCTGTTGAACTCCGCAGCCGAAGCAATATATGGTCTTGATATGAACGGAAACTGCACGTTCTGCAATGCCTCCTGTCTCCGCCAACTTGGATATAAGCACCAGGACGAACTGCTCGGCAGGAACATGCACTGGCAGATCCACGCAAAGCACCCGGACGGGACGCCCTACCCTGTTGAAGAATGCCCTATTTTTCGGGCGTTCAATAAAGGAGAAGGTACGCACGTAGACGATGAAGTGCTCTGGCGTGCTGACGGCACATCGTTTCCTGCCGAGTACTGGTCATATCCACAGCGCCATCACGACGTGGTGGTAGGTGCCGTGGTGACATTCATGGACATCACCGAGCGCAAAGAACTGGAAAATGAGAGGGAATACCATGAGCAGGAACTCATGCGATTCTCAACAGCGCTTACAACGGCGAACAGGAAGTTAAACCTCCTCTCATCCATCACCCGTCACGACATCAACAACCAGCTGACGGTGCAGATGGGATACCTCGAAATACTCGAAGATATGCCGCCCGGCCCATCTCGGGATGAGTATTTCCAGAAGGTTTTAACCGCTGCAGAGCGGATATCTGCAATGATCCGGTTCACCAGGGAATATGAGCAAATCGGCGTCAGTACCCCGGCATGGCAGGACTGCCGTTCACTCGTGGACACTGCTGCACAGGAAGCCCCGCTCGGAAAGGTCATCGTGAAGAACGACCTCCCTGCCGGCATGGAAATGTTCGCCGATCCCCTTGTTGTAAAAGTCTTTTACAACCTGATGGACAATGCGGTGCGGTACGGGGGAAAGATCACGTTCATCCGGTTCTCGGGTATGGAGCACGTTGGGAGTCATGCTGTGGTATGTGAAGACGATGGTGATGGCGTGGTCGTAGATGAGAAGGTGAAAATCTTCGACCGCGGTTTTGGGAAAAATACCGGGCTCGGTTTAGCCCTTTCCCGGGAGATCCTCGATATCACCGGCATTACCATCAAAGAGACGGGTGAGCCCGGGCAAGGGGCACGGTTCGAATTGACGTTGCCAAAGGATGCATGGCGTATCATGGGGGTGGGAAACGAATGACTGATGCAATCCGGGTACTCTACGTTGATGATGAGCCCTTCCTCCTGGACATCGGCAAACGGTTCCTTGAGAAATCATGTGTTTTTTCCATATTTACCTGCGAATCAGCGGATGCTGCCTTAGAACTCCTTGCCAAAGAACCATTCGATGCCATCATTTCTGATTACCAGATGCCTGAAATGGATGGCATCCAGTTCCTTATTGAGGTGCGGGCACATTTTGGGAAGGTCCCATTCATCCTGTTTACCGGCAGGGGGAGGGAAGAGGTGGTCATCCAGGCAATCAACAACGGGGCAGACTTTTACCTCCAGAAAGGGGGTAACCCTGATGCGCAGTTTGCTGAGCTTTCACATCACATCCTGATGATAGTAGCGCAGAGAATCGCTGAAAAAGCATTAAAAGTAAGTGAGAACCGCTATCGCTCCCTTGTTGAAAACATGCATGATTGCGTTGCAGTGTACTCGGCCGTAGCTGATGGTGAAGACTTTGAAATCCTTGAATTTAACCATGCTGCAGAGAAAACAGAGAAGATAACACGGGAAGAGGTTATCGGGCACCGTCTGACGGAGGTATTCCCCGGGGTGCAGGAATTTGGGATCCTCAACATTCTCCGGCGTGTCTGGCATACGGGTGTACCCGAATCATTACCCGTTTCTTTCTACAAGGATAACAGGATATCAGGGTGGCGCGATAATTTTATCTTCAAACTGCCCTCAGGGGAGATTGTTGCAAGCTACAGTGATGAGACTTCACGAAAGCAGGTGGAAGAGGAGCTGTTTTCGTCCAATAACAAACTCACTCACCTCTCCAGTATTACCCGCCACGATATCTACAACCAGCTCCTGGCATTGGATGGGTTTATTGAGATATTACATGCAAAAGCCCCGGACCCAACGCTTAAGGATTATTTCAACCAGATCACAAAGGTGAGTTCCGGGATCGCTGCTACGATCCGTTTCACCAAAGAGTACGAACAGATTGGTGTTAAGACTCCCACATGGTTGGACTGCCGCATACTCGTCGAAAATGCGGCTAATGAAGCCCCACTCGGAACGATCCTGGTGAAAAACGATCTGGCTGCCGGTATAGAAGTGTTCGCCGACCCGTTGACCGCCAGGGTCTTTTTTAACCTGATTGACAACGCGGTGCGGTACGGCGGGAAGATCACGACCATCCGTTTTTCGTTCCAGGGATCCGGAGACGATCGGACCATCGTCTGCGAGGACGACGGTGTAGGGATCCCGGTTTTCGAAAAAAAAATCATCTTCGACCGGGGTTTTGGGAAGAATACCGGGCTTGGCCTGGCCATATCCCGGGAGATCCTCGATATCACCGGCATTACCATTAAAGAGACGGGTGAGCCCGGGCAAGGGGCACGGTTCGAGATGGTGGTGCCGAACGGGGCGTGGCGGGTGGTTGGGAAGGGGGACTGATATGGCAGAAGTTATCCGTGTCCTCTACATTGATGATGAACCCGGTCTTCTCGGCATTGGTAAGCTATTCCTTGAGAGAGATGGAGCTTTTGCTGTCGATACGCTTACTTCTGCCAGCGAGGCCCTCACTCATCTGAACACGGAAATGTATGATGTCATCATCTCAGACTACCAGATGCCGGAGATGGATGGGATTGCGTTCCTCAGGAAGCTCAAAGCATCGGGAAATACCACACCGTTCATCATTTTCACGGGAAGAGGACGTGAAGAGGTAGTGATTGCCGCACTTAACGAAGGTGCTGACTTTTATCTCCAGAAAGGTGGAGATCCCAAGGCCCAGTTCACGGAACTTGCTCATAAGATCCATTCTGCAGTCCACCGCCAGAGGACAGAAAAACTGGCAAGGGATACCGAGAAAAGGCTTTATGATATTATTAATTTCCTTCCTGATGCGACATTCGCGATAGATACGAAAGGGGACGTGATTGCGTGGAATCGGGCAATCGAAGATATGACCGGGGTACTGGCCCGTGACATGCTTGGTAAGGGAAATTATGAATATGCCATTCCCTTTTATGGGGAGCGTCGCCCGATCCTTATCGATCTTGTATTTGTTCCCGATGAAGACCTTACCCGGGGTAAGTATGCCGTCATCAAAAAGGAGGGGGGTATCCTCATCGCGGAGACCTCGCTTCCCCGTCCCCTGGGTAGATATTCTGTCCTGATGGGCAAGGCATCCCTCCTCTATAATGACGAAGGAGAGGGTATTGGTGCCATTGAATCCATTCGGGATATCACGGAACAGAAACGGGTGGAGAATGAGCTCCTTAAGAAAAACGAGGAGCTCATCACTTCCTTTGAGCAGATTGCTGCAGATGAAGAGGAGTTGCAGGCGCAGTTGAATGCATTAAAAGAGGATCAGCTGCAGATTCAAAAAAATGAACAGGACTACCGGAGCATCTTGGAAAATATCCAGGATGTCTACTACCGAAGCGATGCACAAGGCAATCTTATTCTCGCAAGTCCATCTCTTGCAACACTGCTGGGTTATGCATCAGTATCGGAACTGTACG
>JBAXMF010000280.1:0-3927 GCA_037134435.1 Methanomicrobiales archaeon
TGCACCACGAAAGTAAACCAGTGATCGGTGTCAAGGTGCAGGCTGATGGATATCCTGCCGGATGGGCGTCCGAAGAACGCATATTTTATCGCGTTGGTCATGAGTTCGTTGATTATCAGTCCAATCGGGATGGCCGTATCGATATTGACGCTCACCTGCTCTACGTCCAGGTCCAGGTCGACGGTAGTGCTCATCCCGTAGGAATCCAGCAGGTCCGTCGCCAGGCTCCTGATATAGTCCTCCGTGTTGATGAACTCAAGGCTTTTTGACTGGTAGAGTTTCTCGTGGACGAGCGCCATCGTCCTGACACGTCTCTGGCATTCGTTAAGTTTTTCAACGGTTGCCGGGTCATCGATGTAGTTCGACTGGAGGGTGAGGAACCCGGATATTACCTGCATATTATTTTTGACCCGGTGATGAAGTTCCTTGATCACCACTTCCTTCTCCCGGAGCGAAGCTAACAGCTGGTCCTGGTACCGGTGCCGTTCCGTGATATCGAGGTGGATCCCGACAAAGGACTGTACCGTCCCAGCTTCGTCAGTAAGCGGCGAGCCCCGGCTTAATATGAAGTGCTCTACCCCTTCACGGTCGAAGATCCGGTACTCGTAATCCCAGAAACACCCGTTCCGCACGCATTGATTCCAGTCTGATGAGGTGCGGTCCCGGTCTTCACCGGGGAGGAAGTTGATCCAGCCATCCCCACCATATTGCTCTTCGGTAATGCCGGTGAGGTCCTGGAACGAGTCGGACAGGTAGGTGAAATTGCCCACTGCATCAGATACCCATACCCCGAACGGTATCAGTTTCCCGATCATCCGGTACCTTCGTTCACTCTCTTCCAGTGACCGGGCAGCCTGGCGGCGTTCTGAAATGTCGTGTACCATGGTGATAACGGCCTCGTTCCCCCGGTAATCGATCATCTTGCTGCTTACTTCGCAGGGAATACTGGTCCCATCCCCCCTTGGGTACACCAGTTCTGTAATCAGGCTGCCGCGTCTCCGGAGTTCACGGGCCCAGTCATCAAACTCGTAGGACGAATCCCGGACATCAAAGTCCCGCAGGTTCATTTCGCTGATGGCTTCTGGGTCGCACCCCAGATTTTCACAGGCCATGCGGTTCGCCTCGAAGATTTTCCCCGAGAGGTCGTGGATAAAAATTGCATAATTTGTACTGTTGAAGAGATTTTTGTATTTTGTCTCCTCGTCCCTGAGATTATCACTAATCTGTTTCCGCCCGGTCAGGTCGATGGCTGAACAGATGATATCTCCTTCATCGGTTAAGGATGCGGTGAGGAGGGCCCAGACCTTCACCCCATCTTTTTTTATAAATTCGATCTCTGAATCGGTTACCAACCGGCCGGAACCAAGACGGGTAAGAAAATTTTCGAGATCTGCCTTATTGGCCCAGATACCTGACAGCGGCATATTGCGGAGTTCACTGGTGGAATAGCCGAGCGCTGAGGCGGCCTGTGCGTTAATCTCGACGATTTTTCGGGAACCGGGATCAAAGGTAAAAATCCAGGCCTGCGAGTGGGTAAAGATGACCTTGTATTTTTTATCCTGGCTGGCTTTCTCGGCGTACGAGGATACGAGGACCCCGATGGTGACAAAAATATAGAACCACGCACTGCTGGCCGCAAAGAGGGCGATGTCAAACGGCCCGTAGATGTAGACCAGCCCGAGGCAGAGCCAGCCAAGCAGGATGGTAAAATATACCCCCAGCCTTGGATAGATGGCCACAAATAAAATGACGGGAAGGATATAAAAATAGGGAAAAATCTGGACGATATCGTTTTTCAGGGAAAAGATCGTGACCACGACAATCGTTACCGTAATGCAGGCGATAATTGCCAACCAGATGATCCTGTTCCGGGGAATCCGATTCATGTGCTACCTGGTACCGGTTGATATATTGTTTTCTGCTGGCGTAGTGCCGGATGCCGCAACGGGTATTCCCGGGCATGACGGGCGACCGTTAACGAGCCCCCCTGCGCAAAATACCCCACTCCGGTACGGTCTTCCTGGTAAGGCGGGTAACCATACCTTGTCACTGCACCGTATATATGAAGAGCGGTTGTTTTGCGGTCATGGAAAAAAACCTTCACCGGCCGGATAATCACCTGGAGAAATGTTCATGGGGGCAGCAGGCCAAAAAAAAACTGCCTATATTCTGCAGGGAATACTACAGGGCTCCTGGTATTTGAGAGATATAAATATACAATCCGCGCTATACCCTAGGTAGGAAGTCCTTGGAAACTGGTATTTTTTTAGGATAACCAGGCCAGGCGGCATAGATCAGAGGTCATATGCAGACAAAGGTACTTATTGTCGAAGATGAAGGGGTTTCTGCGCTCTCGCTCAAGGTAATCCTTACCAAGATGGGGTATGGGATTACCGGCATCGCAATTACGGGCCTTGAAGCGATTTCGATGACACGGGAATTGAAACCTGATATCATCCTGATGGATATCCACATCAAAGGAGAGATGGATGGTATAAAGGCGACAGAACAGATCGGTATGTTCACAGATATTCCTGTCATCTATCTCACTGCCTACGCGGACAATGAAACGGTGCAGCGGGCAATTAAGACAAAGTCCCACAGCTACCTAGTAAAACCGTATAACCCGCGGGAACTCTACTCGAATATCGAATTTGCCATCTACAAGTACCGGTTAAAATACCGGATCGGCACACACCGGGAGAACCTCGAGCTCGCCCTGACAAAAATGTCGGATTCTGGTATCATTTTTGATATTACGGGAAAAATCGTGTATGCAAATTCGGCGGCCGAGATCCTGACAGGGTACCATGTCGATGAACTGAAGGGCAAAAACCTTTTCCACCAATTGAACATTACCGTTTCCCACACCGACGGCAGAGCCGATGACAACCTTTCACGGGTTCTCGCGCTCGGAGCGGTAGATTATTTCCCTCCCTTTGCCTTGATCCAGATGAAAGGAGGGAAAAAACGTATCGTAACGCTCAAAACCGGCCTGGTGAAGGATGATGCAGGGGACCCGCGGTATATCCTTGCGCTGATGAGTGAGTACAACGCCAAAACCGTGGCGGATAACTGACCACTGATAGTTGCCGGTACACGGGCACCCTTTTGCCCGTGCAGAATAATCACTGGTGGTCAGGATCCGTCCTTCTTTTCCCCGATACCATAATATTTTACCAGGTACTGGCGTACCTTGTCTGATTCTTCCCAGCCCCTGTCCAACTGGTTAACAATTTCATCAATTTCCCTGGCATTTTTCAAAATTCTGTCACAATCAGCCCCTTTGTTCAACTCGGTCAGGAGTACGATGACGGACAGGGGGTTCCGTATGGTATCATTCAGGCCTGCAAACAACCGGAGATTTTTCTCTATCTGGATATATGCCTCTTTCTGGAGGTGCTCGGTCTCTTTCCGTTCGGTGATATCCCTGCCGACTGACTGGTACTCGGAGAGATGACCTTCCTGGTTAAAAAATGCCCGGATATTCCATTGCTGCCACCGCAGCGTGCCATCCTGCATCATGATCCGATGCTCGATGGAAATTGACGGGTGCTCCTTGTCGATCGATGCATAGTGGTCTTTTACCAGCTGTTTATCAACATGGTGGATTTTCAACCGGAAGATGTACCCGATGGTGTCCTTTGCCGTGGTATTGAAATAGTGCAGGAATGCCTCATTGGCGAATACAATGGTATTGTCCACCCTGTACCGGTAAATGAGTTCTGTCTGGTCCTGGACAACCTCGCGGAACTTCTTTTCGCTCAATGAAAGAGCCTCTTCTGCACGGGTCCGGTCCGATATGTCGAGCAGCATCCCAATCATGCCGGAGACTGCACCGTCAGAATCGGTGAATGATGCACGCTTGCAGATAACATCACGTACCGTCTGGTCTGCATGGGGAAATTTTGCCTGGTAGACCTGGAT
>JBAXMF010000281.1:0-3922 GCA_037134435.1 Methanomicrobiales archaeon
GTTCTCTCTTGAGAACAAAATTGACATATTGGAATATATATTATATATAAATATATCGATCTTGCGGTTGGATACGATCTGATTTTACCAAGTCAAGATACACCCGGGGATTCACCCTGCCTCATTCGGGACCACAGTTGGAATAGGGCAGGCACTCACCCATCTTGTACCGTTTCGGTGCCTGATTTCCCTGGTGAACCCCTGGCAATACCGCTATCGTACTTAGGGACACAACCGGGAAGTGGTAAGACCCTCACCGGTACCTGGTAATCCCACTTCATTTTTAAAACACAACTGATACGGTCAGAGCGGACCCTTTTATCAGAAGTCAAGGATCCAGTTATAATGTCGAAAAACGCAGGATATCTGGCCGGGTAACCGCGGCAAAGGATACAATAATTCCATTAAACTGGCTATTTTCATCTGTGAGGGGAGATACCGTCCCCCGGACATGAATTCTTTCCCCTCCTGCAGCAACGAGAACCGCATGTTCCGGTAAGTCCCTCACTACAAGGTCAGTCCTGATGGCATCCACCAGTTCCTCAACCTTATGACCTTCTTCATCAGTGATATTCACCATTTCACTGAGATGGGTTTCCTTTGAAGACTGGAAATGGAACCCTGCCAATGATTCGGCGCAATTGTTTGCAAAAATGACTGCACCCTCCCGATCCGTGGCGACAATTCCAATTTCCACAAATTTAAAGATACGTTCAAGGAATTTTAACTTATTTTGAACTCTCCTGTGCAGACCATACTTATGGAAGGCCATCTCGATTGCAATATGGAGGTCGCTGTCGCTGAAGGGCTTGATAACATACTCACTACCTTCTGTATTTATTGCCCGCTCAAAGGTTTTCGGGTCCGAGCTGCCCGTAAGGTATACCACTGGAATCGGATAGTTTTGGTGGATCTGCTGTGTGGTCTCGATCCCATCCATCTTCCCCATAAGGGAGATGTCCATGATGACTAGGTCAGGGGGACATTCTGAAATTGCCCGCATCGCATCCTCACCTGTTGCGTACATCCCCGCAATGGAATATCCCATTTTCCCGAGCCTGATTTTTAACAAGTCACAGAGAATCGGATCATCTTCAACGATAACAATTTGCAGGTGGGTCAAAATTGCGTTCTCCTCTTTTCCATTATTGGGTTACCGCGGTGAGTATTAATAACCCATTCTATTACAAGATGTATAAATTTCCGCTCATTGACCAGAAGAGAAGGAGATATGGGATGTGATCTCACCAGGCAAGAGCGGCAATTCTGCCTAGACCAGAATGTATATCGAAATGAAGGGTGTACATTGTATTCCGATGTCAGAAGGCAATCCCCCTATTCGCTATTCATTCATTGCACGGGTACCTGATATTCCGGGCTCACTCCACAAAGCAGCAGAAATTGTGAAACGATATCATGGTAATATCAATCGCATCCAGTTTGACCGCCGGATTGACCCGTTTATCGTATTTTTTGAAATGACGGCCGTTGAGACGGACTACCGCAACATTATCCACACCCTCGATGAACTGGGTTATCTGCAGACCTCCTTACAACCATTGAGCTTCCTGAAGATGTTTGTCTACCTCCCTCATTGCCCGGGGGCCCTGTTCGAATTTCTGAACTACACCACGTCCTGCCATGCGAATATTGCCTACATCGATTTTGACGACAAGGGAAGACACCCCGACAGGCTGACCATCAGCCTGAACCTTGAAGAGCACGAGGCCGCTGACAGGCTTCTTGATACTCTCCGGTCAAAATACCGGATCGAAGTGACCGAGTATGATAATTCAGGTGCACACCTGGATGACACGGTTTTTTACCTCAGGTTCGCCCAGTCCATCCGCGACCTGATCGGAAATTCCCCTGATGATTTTCTCCTCCCCCTGCTTGGGGATATCAACCATATCGTCCAGGAGCTGATGAGTCTCGGGGAGTCACCGAAAGTGGTATTCGAGAGTATACTCAGCACCGGAAAAAGTTTGAAAACGACAACGGGAAAAGAATTTTACGCCGATGTCCAGCACATTGTTCTGGACAATAATCTTCACCTTTATTGTTTCCAGCCTCCCTGCGGGGGAAGCATCTACCTTTTTTCATCGCCAATTGAACAGGTAATCGTTGATACCGGGTATGGGATCTATTATGAAGATGTCCAGGATATGCTTCGCGCATACAATCTTCTACCCGTGGGAAAACTCACACGCATCATTGTCACCCATGCCGACGCGGACCATTGTGGTTCAGCCGGATGTTACCATGTCCCGGCCCTGATGCACACGGGAACACAGAAAATAATTGAAGCAGCAAACAGGGCATATGGGTCACGCAGCGAGGGGTCCATCCTGGAGGAAGTGTATACAAGGCTGATAGGATTATTCTCTAAGTTCTGTCCCCCGGAAACGGTCATCCTGTTTGGAGAAGGACAGGGAGAGAACGTGGGGCTATTCCCGGTAATTGACAACATTACCATCACGGGCCTTGTATTCCAGGTACTCGAAGGGCTTGGAGGTCACCAGTACGGACAAATCTACTTGTTCAACACCGAAACAGGCCTGATTTTTACCGCAGACACCGTGATAAATTTCGAACACCTTACGAGTGACCGGGCAGCATACAGCTCGCTCGCAGCATTCCTCGTTACTTCGGTAAACGTGGACAGTGCGATTGCTAAACGTGAAAGAACGTCCCTCTTTGAAACGATCGAAAAAACCAACCAGCAACTCGAAAAAAAAGGGAAACATTGCCTTGTTTGCGGGGGTCATGGACCGGTATCCATTCTTTTGGAGGGAAAACTTGTCCCATATGGCACAGTTGAAAAATATTACGCGACAGGGGAGACAGAACATCCCTGATACGGTGTGATCAGGAGATTGCCAGTACTTTTTTTCTGAACGTTCATCCTTATTCCTGATCATAGCCTAAATATCCGTAACGCACCCGGGAGGTTGTCCAAAATCCACATAAAGATCCGGTTTTTTTCGAAATACCCCATGGATTCATCCTTTCCGGAATCATTGTAGAAATGGACAATGGGGGTTTTTAATACAGGACCAAAACAACCAGACGTAAGAGAGTGCCCACCTTGGTCCCCGGACCCGGGCAGGATTATTCGGACAGTTGCGAAATGCTCATCTGTTTTGCAGTAAGATCCTATGCAGGACTTCTTATGCCTGATCATCGAGTACAGGAAATGATGCACCTGATGGTGGAACGGATCAGGTCTATCGCTCATTCACTCTCGGAAAAGGAGATTGAGCATTTTATCAGGGAAATTCTTTCGGCCGACCGGATTTTCATTATGGGCGCAGGAAGGAGTGGGCTGGTGGCAAAAGCCTTCGCAATGAGGCTCATGCACCTTGGCCTCCATTCCTACGTGGTAGGCGAGACGATTACCCCTGCACTGAAACCCGGAGACCTGCTTGTCGTCTTCTCAGGTTCAGGAAAGACAAAGACCATCGCGGATATCGCAGAGACCGCGAAGGAAATCGGAGGACGGATCTCGCTTATTACATCTAACCCAGACTCCAGAATAGGAAGGATTGCAGATTGCATGGTGATCATCGAGCACCAGCGCGACGCGGTAACAGATGACGCAGAGGAATTCGAGATCAGGCAAATGTTGGGGGACCATAAATCCTTTGCACCCCTGGGGACCCTTTTTGAGACGGCGTCCATGATATTTGCTGACGCCGTCGTCTCCCGCCTGATGGAGATCACAAAAACAGACGAGACGGAACTGAAAAACCGCCATACAAATATCGAGTAGGAAATTTTTGTTAAGGAGGACCCGTATGAAAATCGCAGGACGCGTACAGGATATTGAGGTATCAGGTATCAGAAAATTATTCGAGTCCGCCGGCCCCGGTTCTATCAACCTCGGGTTGGGGCAACCGGACTTTGATACCCCGGACCACAT
>JBAXMF010000282.1:0-3905 GCA_037134435.1 Methanomicrobiales archaeon
ACAATAAGCCTGGTTAATTATTATGCCACCCGTTGCTACCTCCCTCCTGTGAGTGGCCGGAATTTTGTTTGTAACAGGCCGTATTTTTGCACGTTTAACAAAATAGCGAATAATAAGGCTTATTTTAAAACTGCAACATTTTCACCTGATTTTATCAGGATCCGAGCGCATAATGAACCAGGATTAACACTATCCTACCACAACCTGCCTTATGGGATGACCGGTAAAGGATGCATTCGATCACCCGGAACTTAGGCTCCGCATCGTTCCACAAATTGTTAAAGAATGCAAGAAGATTTCAATAAAGGTGCCTCATCTCAAAGAGATTTCCGCGGGCCGGACGGTAAAATATACTCGCCTTTCATTGCGGGTGCGGAGACCCCATTATGCAGATTAAAAGTTGATCCAACTGATTCCAGGAGCATCAAGATCCACAGTATTTATTATATCTCGTTGTTTTATTCATACTGCAATGAACTATTTCAAAAAAATGTTCGATCGTAATACCTATCATTATAACGTTCATACCGGGCCATCTACCCGTCCAGCCATCAATAGTTCCCATTCGCCCATGATTTCTATCGTCATGCCCGTATACAATGGTGTACCGAAATGGCTGAAATGCGCAATAAATTCGGTCCTGGCCCAATCATATACCAACTGGGAACTTTGCATCGTAGATGATGCCCCAACGAATAGCAACACCACAGGAGTGTTGTCCGGAATACAGGACTGTCGTATCCGGGTCCGCCTCCTTAACCGCAACGTAGGTATCTCATCTGCGACAAATGAAGCACTGTACTATGCCAAAGGAGAGTACATCACCTTTCTTGACCAGGATGATGAGCTGACAAAAGATGCCCTATCGGAAATGGTAACCGCAATAGTCCGGTATCATCCCGACCTCATCTACTCAGATGAGGATAAATTTTCAGACAAGTTATTCCGAAGAACGTATCTTGATGCGCACTTTAAACCCGATTATTCACCTGACCTTCTCCTCTCTCATAATTATATCACACACCTATTGGTCATAAGGAGTGATTTGCTTGAGAGCATTGGTACGCTCCGATCTGAATTTGATGGCGCGCAGGACTATGACCTGGCCTTGCGTGCGGTTGAACCTGCAGAAAAAATTTGCCATATCCGGAAGGTATTGTACCACTGGCGTTATCATCCAGGATCGGCCAGCCATGAACCCGTATCACGTGTAAAATGTAGTGATGCAGGTATGAGGGCCGTAGCAGCTGCCTTGAAACGAAGAGAAAGAAATGCTACCGTTGGACCTACGTCCCTCCCGAACCATTACCAGGTCCATAGAGCGATAAACGGCGAACCCCTCGTAAGTATCATAATCCCATTTTCTGATAACCCTGGGCTTCTTGAGACCTGCCTTTCATCAATAATATCGAAAACAACCTATCCCAGTTATGAAGTACTTGGGATCAGCAACAACAGCTCACAAGAGACGACATTTGATTTAATGAAACAATGGTCCCGAAATAACCAGAGGGTCCGGTTTTTTGAGTATAATGTGCCCTTCAATTATTCGGCCATCAATAATTTTGCCGTCGGCTTGGCAAATGGAGAATATCTCGTACTTCTGAATAATGATACTGAGATAATTACCCCGGGATGGGTGGAAGCACTTCTGGAGCATGCACAACGGGAAGAAATTGGCGCTGTCGGGGGAAAACTTTTGTACCCGGATGGGACGGTTCAGCATGCAGGTATCGTCGTGGGGATAAAAGGTTTTGCCGGTCGCCCGCATCGCAGGTCCAATAATATGTCCACAGGATATTTTCACCGTCTCGTAATTGCCCGGAATGTCTCTGCAGTCACCGGGGCCATGATGATGGTTAGCAAAGGAAAATACCAACAGGTAGGCGGATTGGATTCAACACATTTACCCATCTCGTTGAATGATGTTGATTTCTGCCTTCGCCTGATGGAACAGGGCTTATGGAATGTATTCACACCCTATTGTGAGGCCGTCCATACGGAATCTGTTTCCCGTGGATTCGATACGGGTCCCGGGAAAAACGAACGGTTCCAAAAAGAGATTAGATTTTTTACTCAGCGACATCACAAAATACTGGAAACAGGGGATCCCTTTTATAACCCAAATTTATCTTTGAAAGATGAAAATATCAGGTACAGCCCCCACCCCTCGATAGAACATCACACCGGTTGTTATTGGAGAAAGAGTGGATACGATTGTTTTCATGAAGACCCGTCCAGGCTAGACCGTTCAACATGGTCAACAGGTATGACTAGCTCAACCAGGTCTCTTAAATGAGATTCCGTGTCCACATGATGACATGCAACGGCAGGAAACTATTACCTGAAAAAAATGGCCCCTATTGTATAAAAATATGCCGGAATTTCCGCTCACAGGACTAATGCAGGAGAAGAGGTACCCGTTTACCCCATATTAAAATCGCTAATGATAAATAAGGGGTGAATACTCAGTGTATCCATTACCTGTTTACCATGTCACGGCCGTCATTTTTGAAATTTATATCCCTGACAATAAAATATCGCTATCTTTTACTGTTTTTGATTATTGGCATTCTTTCCATTCCGCCCCCCCTGTATTTTCCTGTGGCGGGGATGGACCCTTCAGGGGTCCTCGGGATAAATCTCGCATTTCTCAATCATTTCCAAGTTGGGAAAGATCTTGTTTACACCTATGGAGTGCTTGGATTTTTGGCATGGCAAATGGTCCTTGATTATAATTTGTGGAGAGCCAGCCTTTTGTTTTCAGCTCTTTCGTATACCATTTTCAGCGTTGCGGTTTTTTTCCTGTTAAAAAAACTCTCTGCGGAGTGGTTTCTTTACCTCATTTTTATTCCCCTGCTATACGTAATTCTCACGCTTAAAATGCCATTCTGGTGGCTGCTTATATCGCTTTCATTGTTTCTGTACCGGGTCATGACCCAAAAAGGGTCCCCAGGAATAATGCTTTTCGGTGTTGCAGGTATCGGGTTCCTCCTGGCATTAGATTCGCACATAAAATTTGATATGTTTTTAAATTCGCTCTTCCTTGTTGCAATATTCTGCATTGCTGATTTTTTAATTAAAAAGGATTTTCGTGAGCCCCTGGCCCTCTTGGCCTCATATTTTTCCTCGTTCATCCTTATCTGGGCGGCAACGGGGCAGAATTTCTTAAATCTGCCTACATATCTGATGGGTGGATTTGAACTCATAAAAGGATACAACGAAGCAATGACGGTACAGGGTCCGTTATGGCAGGTATATGCCGGGATATTTTCCATTCTTTTTTTAGGTATTGTAGTGGCATATTTCGCCATCCGGAAACAGAGGGATGTCCTGGTCTTTTTTGGATTGAATTCGTTCATCCTGTTTTCTGCTTTCAAAACCGGGTTCGGACGCCATGATGGACATGTAGTCCAGTTTTTCTGTATTTACCTGCTGTTTTTAGGAATTGCCCTGGTCCTGCTCACCAAAGAACTAAAACAGACAAAGCTCCGGAAATTTATTGTCCCCTGCCTCCTGATAACAGTACTGACAATTGTTTTTTTTTCCTATGCTGTATATCTCGATAACCCTTCAATATTTAAAAAAAATGCAGTGCTTCTTTCACCTTCCATTGATTATTCCTTTAGATTGCTAAATAATGAGCATCTTTTTCAAAACCAGGTCGGTACTCAGCGGGAAAAAATAATGGAGTCGTACCTGGTTAATGCAACGGTTCTGCAGAATATTGGGCAGCAATCCGTTGATATATTCCCATGGGATATTGCATTATGCTGGGGGTATGGTCTCAACTGGTCACCACGCCCGGTATTCCATTCACAACAGGCGTATACACAATATCTGGATGATCTCAACAGCCGCCATTTTTTGGGTGCAGGATCACCCGGAAAAATACTCTATGTCTA
>JBAXMF010000283.1:0-3899 GCA_037134435.1 Methanomicrobiales archaeon
CAATTCCGATATCGTCCACTTCGACACGGTAAGCCAGGTGCAAACGTCCGGGCCCGGCATCTTTGAAGAGAGCATGATGCTGCACTCTGCCGGGGCTGCTGCTTCCGGCGTCACCTGTGGGGTTGACTCTCTTGATGCAGAGGGAGCGAACTTTACCGCGACGCCGTACTGTGAGACGGTTGTTGTACACTCTTTGTTTATGGCTGATGACCTGGCGTATCGTTCGGTTGGATCTGTTGATCAGGCTGACTTGGAGATGCCGGATGCGTTTGCATTTACGGCTATTGGGTCGGGGTCGGGTACCGGGTCCTTCAGCTTTGGTTCGAGGAGTTTGGCGGGGATTGGCACGACAAGTGAACTCGGGTATGCGAACTCAATCGGTAAGGACCTGATGGCCAGCGGTCGGTTCAACATCGGTGAGGACGTACGGTGGACGTCGTTTGCGAAGACGTTTGATGAGCAGGAATAGATCTAAATCGTTGGCACTATTCTATTTTTTAGTAATGCCGAATGATTTCGGGATATGACCGTGTGTTACAACTGCGGTAAGAGATTTGTCCTCATGCCATCCGCCATGCTCCCTTCGGCACTACCATTTCAAACCGTGCCCCTTTGCCCGGTTCCCCGGTCTCTTTGATCGCAATGCCGGTAATGGAAAGGATCTCACGGGATAAGGCTAAGCCAAGCCCGGTGTTCTTCCCAAAGTTCCGTTCGAAGATCTTCTCCTTCTCCACTGCAACAATACCATCACCATCATCTTCGCACACCACGACATGGTCCCCATCGAGTTCATCAACAGAGAGCCGGATGGTCGTGATCTTTCCGCCGTAACGGGCTGCATTGTCCATCAGGTTATAAAACACTTTTACAACCAGCGGATCGGCGAACACTTCTGCACCGGAGGGAAGATCGTTCTTCACCACGACCATTCCAAGCGGGGCTTCCTTTGACGCTGTCTCTACGAGTTTGCGGCAGTCCTGCCAGGCAGGGGCATGGATACCGATCTCTTCGTATTCCTTAGTAAACTGGACCATTGCAGCGATCCGTTTGGCAGCAGTAGTTACCTTACGGAAATACTCGTTGAGTGCAGGATCAGGCTGTTTCTTTTCGAGGATGGTGAGGTAGCCCATCTGCACCGTGAGCTGGTTGTTGATGTCGTGGCGAGTGACGGAAGAGAGGAGGTTGAGCTTTTTATTTGCCAGCCGTAGCGCTTCCTCTGCCCGCTTGCGATCAGAGATATCGGCGAGCAGGATAAGAACCGCTGGTTGATCCTGGAAATGCAGTGGAGCACCTTTTGATATGACGGTCAGATATTGCCCGGCTTTTGTGATGAACTCGACCTCCAGGGATTCTCCCCTGCCCGAAGTGAAACGTTCCTCGATGGCTGCCGCAATTTCCGCATGCTGGCGAGGGACCACATACGTTATGATATCCGTCCCCAGCATCTCTTCAGCTGAGTATCCAAGGATGGTTGTGGCTGCCGGGTTCACGTACCGTATCTTCCGGTCATGATCATAGACCAGGACCAGGTTTGGCATATTCTCCACCAGCCCGCGGTTAAACTCCTCGCTCTCCTTGAGCGCTTCTTCCGCCCGTATCCTGATCATCGACAGGTAGGTGATGACACCCGCGACAAGGATAAAGATGAGTACCCGTACAAAAGCCCCCTCAAGAACGACGGGGTCCATTGAGAAAATGGCCATCAGGACAAAATAGCTGGACGCAAGGATCACCGAGAAGACAAAGCCCCTCTTCACGTAAAACACGCATGCGAGGATGATCGGGAAATAGAACAGGTTCTGGAATATGGTCTGCCAGCCGGAGAGCAGCGAGATGATGCTGACGATAAAGATGGCGATTGTCAGTACGGCAATGAGAATCAGGGGCAGCCATCGGTTCCTGGGGGCAGGAATCGTCAGCTGGGTTTTCATGGTTTCCCTCCGTACACATCTTTTGTATCCGGGTTCACACGATAGGCGCCCTTAGGCACCGTCATCTCAAACCGTGCTCCCTTCCCCGGTTCACCGGTCTCCCGGATGGAAATACCGGTAATGTCGAGAATCTCACGGACAAAGATGAGACTTCCTCGAGATGCACTGGTACCCTCGCTGCGTAAAAAGATCTGTTGCTTTTTCTCCTGTGGTATGCCAATACCATCATCTTCGAAGAATATCGTGGCCCCATCGGGAGTCACCGTGTGCCAGACCCGGATCCGGGTAACATGATCCCCGTGTTTCACCGAGTTCTCGAAAAGACGCTGGCATACCTTTTCAAGCAGGGGATCAGCAAAGATCTCGAGGTCTCCTGTTTCAAGACTGTGCTGAATGTTCCCGATGGATATATGGGAGAGCCCGAACAACATCACGGTCTTCACATTCTGCCATTTTGGTGGTTTTGCACCCATGTCCTGGTAATCTTTCGAATATTCAATGGTTCCATGGATTGATCGGACCACCTCAAAACCTTTTTCCAGGGTATCGATGATGTGGTCCTGCCCGGCTAACTGGTTTTTTGCCAGCTCAAGGTAGCTGCTCAGGACGAAGGTCTGGTTGGTTAAATCTTTCCGGGTCAATTGGGAGAGAACATTGAGCTTCTGGTTCACCCGCAGGAGAGCGTCTTCCGCCTGTTTGCGTTCGGTGATGTCAATCCCGAGACCGATGATGGAACCATCCGAAAGCGGTATATTGATCCAGGATGTATCGAGGACATGCCCATCGCGTATTCGGGTCTTAAAGTCGCTCCAAAGTCCTGCGCCTGCAGCACTCGTGATATAGTCCATTACATACTTCCGGTACACCGGGTCAGGATAGAACTCGGCAAAAACATCTTTATGCTGCATCATTTCTTCAAGTGACCAGCCGAGTGTGGAATGCCAGCAGCGGTTGATCCATTGGTAGTGGCCTTCGCGGTCGAAAAACGCGACCATAACCGGGATGTTGTCGAGGATGGATTCCCGCATCTCATGTTGGTAGCCCAGCGCATCTTCAGCCTCTTTGCGTTCGGTGATGTCCTGGATGACACCCATGACCCTGGTCGGATTACCCTGTGCGTCCTTTTCAAGCCGGGCTACCGAATGAATCACCTTTGATGTGGAGCCGTCGGCGGGGTTGATGGCATACTCAAGGTTGTATTCCTTTCCCACACTAATCAGGTCTACGAGTGCCTGGTGGACTCGTTCCCGCTCAGGAATGCAGATTTCTATGTCATTAATGGGGAAATCTCTGGCTACAGGAGGGAAACCAAAGATGCGGAGCCCTTCGGCAGACCCCCAGATGGTATCGGTCTCAAAAGAATACTCCCAACAGCCGGTACCACCGATCTTCTGAGCCATAATCAACCGCTCTTCGCTTAACCGGGTACCACGTTCGCTTTCAACAAGTGCATCGAACTGTGATTTGAGTTCTTCTCCGGCAGCGGCCAGCTGTTCATTGGCCGCATGGAGTTCTTCGGTATTTTTGAGGAGTGCCTCTTCCCCCCTGGTCCGTTGCAGGGAAATATACGTGATAACTCCAGCTACGAGAATAAAAAACGGCACCCGGATAGCCGCGGTCTGGAGAACATTCGGATCAGAAGATAAGGCAACTGTCAGGATAAAATAAATAAACGCAACGAATACCGAGAAAACAAACCCCCGTTTTGCGTAATACATGCACGCGAGGATGATAGGTATGAAAATTACAGCAGGTCCCAGGTTCACGAATACAATACTGAATATAAGGGATACAAGGGTCAGGACGGAAAGAAGAATAAGTGTAAGCCATCCTTTCGTGGGTGCAACGAATATCTGCCAGTATGTCATGGGTTGTTCACCTTCCCATCCTCTGCCATCTCATTTCTCCGCCACGCCCCGTTCGGCACCGCGATCTCAAACCGGGCGCCTTTACCTGGTTCACCGTTTT